>JADZDP010000162.1 GCA_020850995.1 Deltaproteobacteria bacterium | reverse complement strand
GACTGCCCGCACGAGCAGCTCTTCAGCTCGTGCGGGTTCTTGAGCACGAAGCCGCTCTTCATGAGCGACTCAGCCCAATCGAGCACGCTGCCGCCGAGGTAGATCAGGCTCTTGGCGTCGACCACGATGCGTTGGCCGAAGCCCTCGAACACGCGGTCTCTGGCCTGCGGCGCCTCGGTGAAGGCGAAGGTGTACGAGAGCCCCGAGCAGCCACCACCTTGAATGCCGACGCGCAAGAGCTGCCCCACCTTGCCCTCGCGCGCGGCCAGCTGCTCGATCTTGTGCGCGGCGCGCTCGGTGATGCCCACCTGATCTTTGGCGACCACCACGGGTGCGGCCTCTGCCGCCTTCTTGCTCGAGCCGATGCCGGTGAGCTGCGTGGCCATCACGCCACCTCCTGCAGGGTCTGCTCGTGACGACGACGAACGGCGTCGGCGGCGGCGCGCGCCGCCGCCAGACGCGCCTCATCTGCGTCGACCAGGCGCCCATGGGCGCGGTGGTACTCGAGGAGCTTCTCGGCCTTGGCCTCGTCGGTGAACGCGGCCAGGTCTTCAGCCGACAGGTCGAGCTCTTCGGTGCCCGCGGGTCGCACCGTGCCCACGCTCTCGAGCACGTCCTCGTCAGAGAGCAGGCCCTTCTTGAGGCGGTAGTCGAAGATGGCGGCCTTGACCGCGTCCTCAGCCAACACCGAGCAGTGGATCTTCACCGGCGGCAGCGCCAGCTCCTCGGCGATGTCGCGGTTCTTGATCTTGCCCGCGTCGGTGATGGACTTGCCCTTGACCCACTCCGTCACCAGCGACGACGACGCGATGGCCGAGCCGCAGCCGAAGGTCTTGAACTTGGCGTCTTCGATGACGCCCTCGTCGTTGATCTTGAGCTGCAGCTTCATGACGTCGCCGCAGGCGGGCGCGCCCACCAAGCCCGTGCCCACGCTCGGGTCGGCCTTGTCGAAGCTGCCCACGTTTCGGGGTCGTTCGTAGTGCTCGATGACCTTGTCGCTGTACGCCATAGGTTCCTCGGTGGTCTGCCGGTAGCTTGGATGCGCGGACCCGCTCTCGGTCTCCTCAGTGCGGGGTCCAGTGGACGCTCTTGAGGTCGACGCCCTCCTGCACCATCTCCCACAGCGGGCTCATGGCCCGCAGCCGCGTCACGCTCGCCGCCATCAGCGCGGCCACGTGATCGATCTCTTCCTCGGTGTTGAAGCGCCCGATGCCGAAGCGGATCGAGCTGTGCGCCAGGTCGTCGCCCACGCCGAGGGCGCGCAACACGTACGATGGCTCCAGGCTGGCCGAGGTGCACGCGCTCCCCGACGAGCAGGCCACCTGCTTGTTGATGCTCATGAGCAAGGCCTCGCCCTCGACGTAGGCGAAGCTGACGTTGAGGTTGCCGGGCAGCCGGTGCTCGAGCGAGCCGTTGACGTGCACCTCGGGCACGGCGGCGCGCAGCTTGGCGAGCAAGCGGTCGCGCAGCGCGGTCAGGCGCCGGCTCTCCTCCGGCAGCTCGCGTTGCGCGAGCTCGCAGGCGGCGCCGAGGCCCACGATGCCGGGCACGTTGAGCGTGCCCGAGCGCATGCCGCGCTCGTGGCCGCCACCGTCGATGATGGGCGTGAGGCGCACGCGCGGCTTGCGGCGCACGTAGAGCGCGCCCACGCCCTTGGGTCCGTAGATCTTGTGCCCGCTGATCGACGCTAGATCGACGTTGGCCCGCTCGACGTCGAAGGGCACCTTGCCGAGCGCCTGCACGGCGTCGCAGTGGAAGAGCACGCCGCGCGCCCGCGTGACGCGCCCGATGTCGTCGATGGGGTTGAGCGTGCCGATCTCGTTGTTGGCCGCCATCAAGGACACGAGGATGGTGTCTGGGCGAAGCGCCGCCGCCACCTGCTCGGCCGAGTGCAGGCCCTCCCGATCGGGAGTGAGGTAGGTGACCTCGAAGCCCTCCACCTCGAGGGCGCGGCACGAGTCGAGCGTGGCCTTGTGCTCGATGCGCGAGGTGACGATGTGCCGGCCCTTGTCCTTGAGGAAGTGCGCCGCGCCCTTGATGGCCAGGTTCGACGACTCGGTGGCGCCAGAGGTGAGCACGATCTCCTTGGCCGACGCACCGATGAGCGAGGCCACCTGCGCGCGCGCCTTCTCCACGAGCGCCTCGGCCTCCCAGCCGAAGCTGTGGTTCCGGCTGGCGGCGTTGCCGTAGACCTTGGTGAAGGTGGGCAGCATCTCGGCGAGCACCCGCGGATCCACCGCGGTGGTGGCGTGGTTGTCGAGGTAGATGGGGGTTTGCACCGTCATGAGCGGATCCCTTCGACGAGGTTGGGCGCGCGCTCGCCGCCGTGCGCGGCGCAGGTGCCGCAGCAGGAGCCGGTGGTGCCGCTGGCCGTGCAGGCGGACACGCAGGTCTCGAGGTAGGCGAGCGACGCTGACAGCTCGTGCTGCAGTTGCTGCAAGCGTTCGATCTGAGCCGCCACCTCCGCCTGCTTGTCGGCGTAGAGGGCGCGCGCCTGCTCCATGGCGGCCTTGGGGGCGGCGGCGCTGGTGACCGCATGCACCTGCTGGATCTGTTGCAGCGTGAAGCCGAGCTCTTGCAGCTTGCCGATGAAGCGCACGCGCTCGAGCGCGTCGGCGCCGTAGGTGCGAAAGCCGCCCGCCGTACGCGTCTCGGGCTCGAGCAGGCCCAGCTCCTCGTACAGGCGCAAGGCGCGCTGGGTCTTGCCGGTGGCCCGGGCCAGATCGCCGATGCGCACCTCGCGCTCGCTGGAGGCGCCGCCGAGCTTCAGGAGGGGTGCTTGGGGGACCATGGGTCGGGATCGTCGTGGTGGGACAAACCTCACCTTAACGTAAGGGTGAAGGTTGGGCAAGCTGGATCCCCGGCGCGAGCGCTGCGTCGTGACGCGGCCGGAGCGGGGCAGGCGCCGCACTTGTGATCGCGATGACGCAATGCGTTGTTCCGTTGACGCGCCGTGACGAAGTGATGACCGCCAGCGCCGATGCTTGCCCCATGAGCATCGCCAATCCCACCGCCGCACCGCCTGGAATGCCGCCTGGAAAGCCGCTCTTGCGCGGGGTCTCGCACGAGGTCGCCGCCGGCTTCGCCCTGGGCGGCGGCATCTCGCTGGGCATGAGCGCGCCGCCCGGCCTCGCGTCCATCGGCGCCGCCGTCTACGGCGCCTGCCTCACGGCGCTCTTCACCATCTCGGCCCTCTACCACCGGCCGAGCTGGTCGACGGCGTGGCGCATGCTCATGCGGCGCTTCGATCACGCCGCCATCTTCTT
>JADZDP010000161.1 GCA_020850995.1 Deltaproteobacteria bacterium | reverse complement strand
GCTTCGTAGACGCGCTGGTCTCGCCGCTCTTGTTCACGCTTCCACGCGCCGTCGTCGCGATCTGCGCGGGTATGGGCGGGAGAACCGAGCAGCGGCGCCTCGTGCGACGGACGCATTACCTTGTGTGCGTCCTTGTGGCCGAGATCCCAGAGCACGGTCGCGAGGTCCGCTTGGGTGATCAGCCGGCGAGCGTGGCCGTCCCTGTCGAGCGTGACCTGAACGCGGGGGTGCTCTATCCCGATGACGTCGGCCCATGTCTTCGTTGGTTCCTCGGGCTCGGTCTCGAAGTCCTGCGGGAGCTCGGCGAGCTGATGCTGTTCGAGGTAGGCCCCCGCGCGGAGGTTCCACTGGTCGAGCGCCGCCTGGTGGGCAGCCCGCTCGGGGAACACGTCGTCGAGGGCGCGCTCGCGCTCGGCGGTGGTCGCGTGGTGCTGCCGCTTGATCGCCCACTCAAGGTGGTGTTCAACGTCGATCCACCCGTCGACGGGTTCGCCACCGAAGCGCCAGAGCGCCTTCGCCTCCTTCGGGTCGATGACGTCCTGCCCCTTTTCGAACGCGTCTGCGAGGTCTCTGTCGGCTTGCGCGGATACCTTGCCTTCCCAGCAGCACCCGTCGAGGCAGGCGTCGTGTGAGTCGGTGTCGCCGATCTGGAACAGCTGCGCCTGCGCATGCGTGCGCTTCCCACAAGAGAGGCACGAGCCCGCCGACGAAACGAGCTCGCCATCGTCGAGCGCCCACCGTGCATGGATCAACTTTCTCGACCCCAGCAGGATGAAGTGGTCGATCTCGCGATGGCTGAGCACGGCTCCCTCTTCGATGAGGAACTCGTACCGGGTGCGGATCGCCTTCAGCGCCTGATGCTGCGCCTTCTCGTCGACGCGGGCGAAGAGGAGCGCCGAACGGATCTGGAGGTTCCCGCGGCGCAGGAGCTCCTGGACTTCGGTGATCAGCTCGGTGAGCTTGAGGCGCTGGTAGACGTGTGCGTCTGAGCGTCCGACGTCGCCCGCAATCTGGGTGACAGAGAGGCCGTGCTCGTCGCGCAGCTGCCGGTAGCTCTCGGCCTCCTCGAGCGGGGGGACGTCGGCGCGCTGGCCGTTCTCGACGAGCATGACCTTGAGCGCGGTCGCGTCGTCCATGTCCCGCACCACCACCCGGAAGCTGGACACCCCGGCGGCGGCGCAGGCGCGAAAGCGCCGGTGTCCCGCGACGAGCTCCAACGCTCCAGGCTCCGTGGGGTGCGGTCGCGCGAGGCCGGGCACGATCTGTCCCATCTGGGCGATCGAGGCCGCGAGCTCTTCGAGGCCATCGAAGGTCTTGCGCGGGTTCTTGGGATTCTCGCGCAGAGCGGCGAGCGGGACGACGCGGTAGTCGGCCTGCGCGTCCTCCTTGCGCGGCTTGTGCTTGCCCTTCTTCTTTGCTCCGACGCTCGACATCGCGGCCTCCTTCGGCTCAAGCGCGGGGGGGTTCGGGTCCTCCGCTTCGACGGCTGAAGCGGGGACCCGAGCTGGCCAGTCGCCAGAGTGGTATCTATCGGCAGTAACCAACGATATTCGTTGGTTACTGCCTCATAGTTGCCATCACGAGAACAGTCTGGTAAGACCTTCAGGCCAGCAACCAACGAAAAACGATGGTTTCCGCCAGGAAGTTGTCAATGTCTCGCGCGTTTTCGCACACCGTCCTATTGAAGGAGCTCGCAGAGCGCGGGCGGCTCGTCGACACCGAGGGCGCGCTCGAGATCGGCGGCAGCCTTGGCGGCAGCAAGGCGTCGATTGAGATGGCCCTCGCGCGGCTCGTGAAGAGCGGACTGCTCAAGCGCGTGCGACGTGGCCTCTACCTCGTGAGCTCGCCGGGGATGACGCCGCTGCACCCGTTCGCCATTGGGACGGCCCTCGTGGAGGGCGGGGTGATCGGCGGGTGGTCAGCGCTCCACCACCACGGCCTCACCGAGCAGATCCCCCGCGTCATTGAGGTCATGGGGTCGAAGCGAACGCGGAGCGGAAAGACGGAAGGCTCGCGCCGGCTGATCGAGTTCGAGGGCGAGCGGTTCCGCGTCGTCACGGTTGTCCTTTCGCGCATGTTCGGCGTCGAGGAGCAATGGTTTGGCGGCGAGCGAGCGCGCATCCTCGATCGGGAGCGCGCGGTGCTCGAGCTGTTCGTACGTCCGCGCGCGTTCGGCGGGCTCGAGACCGCGCTCACCATCCTCGAGGAGCGCCAGCGCGAGCTGAAGCTCGATCGCCTTGTCGAGCATGCGCAAGCGCTCGGAGCGGTAAGCGTGATCAAGCGCGTCGGCTGGGCCCTCGAGAAGACCGGCGCACCTGTCTCGGTCCAGCCGCTCCTCGATGTAGAAGCAAAGGGCTACGGTCTGCTTGACCCCTCCCGTCCCGCGCGCGGTCCGTGGCTCAGCCGCTGGCACTTGCGTGAGAACCTGGAGCCCGCGTGAAGCAGAAGAAGTTGCATGAGCGCCTGAAGGCCGTCCGGATCGCAAGGAAGACTTCAGACCTCGTGGTTCATCGCGACTGGGTGCAGGTGCATCTGCTGGCCGGGTTCGCGAGGAGCGCGAAGCTCTCGTCGACGCTCGTCTTCAAGGGCGGGACGGCACTCCAGAAGATTGGCGGTCTCCCTGACGTTGAGCAGGTGCTCACCGCGCTCAAGCCGAAGCTCTGTGCTTGCTTGGGCTGGGTGGACGCGAATACTTGAGCGTTGGCTCTGGCGATGGGCGGGGCGCTGGAGCTCCGCCGTCAACGCTGTCGGCACGCCGCGCGGGGACGGGCAGCGATGACTTGGTCCGCGACCTCGACGAGAGCGCTGGCGAAGATGACGCCGCCATGGTGATAGAGGTCGAAGGCATCCGCCGCACGCTTCGCCAGCGAGACCGCGAAAACGTACCCCGTGAGCGGGTCGGTGACCTCAGGCAGTACCCGGGTCATGAACGCTCTGACGAGCGCGCTCCGCGCAAGCACTTCCACGTCGATGTTTGTCTGCCGCTCCATCGCACCCTCCGGGTCGCGCCGTCGTGGCGCTCACCTCGCGGAGCGCCGACGGCGCGTCGGCGACGACGCGCGGCCCAGCAGGGGCCGCGCGCGGGCGGAGGAGTCACGCTGCAAGCAGCGTGTGGTCGAGCTGATCGTCAAGGAGGGGGGCATGTGTGCGGTAGTAGCTGCGCTCCTCTGCCGCCATCTCCTCGAAGAGCGCGACGACGTTTCGGAGCGCCATCACCTTGAGCGCGTCGCGCATGTAGCGCGCGGTGTCTTCGGGACGCCAGCCGAAGAGCTCGAGCTCGTCCTTGATGTTCGCGAGCCGGTACTTGAGCGCGATGGATTCCTGCGTGGTCGAGGTCTTCATTCTGTCTCCTCGAGGGGCGTTGTCCGTTGGGCCCCTCTCGAAGAGCCGGTCGAGGGGCCCAGCGGCACAACGAGCGACGACGGCGAGACGGCCGCAGGCGTCGAGGCGGCGGGCGTGCCGGGCCTCGTCTGCGAGGAGCGCAGCGTCCCGGCGCGACCGTTGACGAAGACGACCAGGCCAGCCGGCGGCGGCGCGGCTGTCGACGGAGACCAGACCGACCGCTACATGGCAAATGCTCGGCAGCGGTCGGGTCGAGAATCAGCGCCGTGCACGTCCGCGAGACGAAGCGCTCCACAGCGGATGTGGGCGGAGCCGGCTCACGCTGCGACGTCGCGCTTGCGGACCACGGTGCGCGCGGTGGTGGCGGCCGGCGCAGACTTGGCTGGCGCCGAGTCGGCGGCCGGGGCGTCGTCGGCGCGGGGCGGGGCGTCCCGGCGGAGACGCATCTGGAAGCGCGCCTTCGGCCCATCGCGCACGCCGTCGTCGACGATGAGGCTCAGCGAGTCGTCCTTGTTCGTGAATCCGACGCCGACGCGCTTCCACTCGTTCGGCCCGCCTTCGGCCTCCACCACGATGAAGAGCTCATGCGTAGGGAACTTCTTTGGGTCGGCGCCGTCGTTCAGCGGGCGCTTCTCGCGGTCGATGCGCCGGAGCTGAAGCCGCTTCGGCTCGGGGAGCCCAGGCTGGTAAAGCAGCACCGAGTGGCTGCCGTCGCGGTTCTCGAACGCGGCACCCACCCGGTTCCAGAACGCCTTCTGCCCCTCGCGCTGCTGCACGTCGAACAGCTCGTGCGTCGGCAGCTTCTTGATCGTCGTCGTGGTCGTCGTCATCGTCTTCTCCCTGGGACAGTTGCTCGTCGTCCCTTCACCGAACGGGAGGGGCGACGAGCTCCGGTCCGCGGAGCGGCGCATGAACCTTGACGAGAACGCCTTCCCGAGGTCGACGAACAACAGCTCGTTGTTGCCGCGAAGTAAAACGAGACGGGCAGGAGTTTCCGCTGCGGGGCGCTGGCGTCACCCGATTCAGAAGAGACTCCGTGCGTTGAGCGCGGCGACTCCGGTAGCAGGATCGGGAAATGAGCGACGAAGATCGAGACGAGGACGTGTCCGCAGTTCGGGCGCTGCACGACGCCGCCGTCGCAGCGCTTCGGGAATCGCGCCATCGCTGCCAGGATGCGGACCTGAATTCCCTGCAGACGTTCTCAAGGATCCTCACGAGCGCGGGTACCACGAGGTTCTGGAGCACCCTCATGGAGGTGAGCTCCGCCCCGCGCGTAGAAGCGCAACACAACGGCGTCACCTATTCGCCAGCACCCTACGACGTCGATCACTTCCGCTCGTTCATGATCGAATACCGAAAGCTGTTCATTCTCGACACGGAGCACACCGCGGTGCCGCGACTCCTCAATCGTCTCCGCTCCGTCGTGTTTCCTGCAGACCTGGGGTGGCTTGACGAGCACGGGAAACGGCTAAAGGCCGCGCGTGCAGATCTCCAAGATCGAACGCTGGTACAAGACGTTGTAGGCAACGGCGATGCGGCCGAAGTCGCCGTAGTCCCTTGGTGAGGCCATTCGCGTCGTCGCTGAGTTCGTCGACCATTACAACAACGTGCGCCTGCGCACACAAAAGTCCCTTTCGTGGTCGACGGCGCCGCGTTCAAGAATTCACCGGCTTCACTCCGACGTTCAACGAGCAGCAGGGCATCGGTGCATGCCGTGGGCAGCGATCTGCCCCCCGGAGGGCGCACGGTTGCCACGGCGCCCGGGAGCTGTTCTGCTCGCGGCATGACTACGCTGACGCTCCCCTGGGCGGTCGTCCTCGTTGCAGCCATCGCTGCCTGCGAAGCGCCGCGGACGGGCCCCG
Source organism: Deltaproteobacteria bacterium (assembly GCA_020850995.1). Classification (GTDB taxonomy): domain Bacteria; phylum Myxococcota; class UBA727; order UBA727; family VGSZ01; genus JACOUT01. The sequence goes on along the minus strand of JADZDP010000161.1, from coordinate 3,466 downwards.
TGGGCCAGCCGCTCCACATCGATGTCGCGGCCCCCGTGGTCGCCGCCGACGCGCTCGCGGCGATGGTCTGGAAAAAGGGCGAGCTGCTCTATGTGCCCGCCTACTCGAGCATCTACGCCACGTCGGCACAGCGCACGTTGCCGCTCACCGTGACTCTGAGCGTGCGCAACGTCGATCCCGACCACGAGATCGTGCTGCGCTCGGCGCGCTACTTCGACACCGCGGGCAAGCTCCTCAAAGAAAACGTGCCGGCGGCGCGTCTCCTGCCGCCGCTGGCGACCTATGAGCACGTCGTGGAGTTCACCGATGAGACCGGCGGCACCGGCGCCAACTTCCTCGTGGAGTGGACGAGCACCGATGCGGCTGCGGTCTCGCCGCTGGTTGAAACCGTTCACCTGCAGACCGTGTCGGGGCGGGGCGTCTCATTCACCTCGCGCGGCGTGGTGGTCAAAGCGCTCGCCTTCCCTTGAGCCCCGTGCCTGCCGCCGCGGTCTTCGGATTTCGTCGACAATTCGCGACCGTGCGAGACGGAGCCAGTCGCTCCATATGGTCTTTTTCCTCGGCTTCGGCGAGACCCACCCGCTCGCGCAAAACGGGCGCATCTTCAATATCTTCCTCATTCTCGGCGGCGCCTTCACGACGGCCGCCGCCGTCACGTCGGTCATCCGCTCGATCGTCTCAGGCGAGGTGCAGAGCCCGCTCGGGCGACCGGGTATGGAACACTCCTTGAACATCCTGACCATCCACGCGATCGTGTGCGGTCACGGGCGCATGGGTCGCATCATCTGCGACGAGCTCGCCCAGGCAAACCAGGCCTTCGTGGTAGTCGACCGCGTGCGCGCGCTGGTCAGCGTCGTGCTGCTCTGCGACGGTCGTGTCGTCCAGGCGGTGCTGCGCCCGAGCGTGCTCGACGTCATTGACCTGGCGAGCCGCACGCAGCACATCGAGATGCAAATGGAGGAGAACTTCGTGCGCGCAGTTAGCGTGGTGAACGGCAAGAAGCTTTCCGAGTCAATGACGCGCGAGAACGGCATCATCGTGGTCGCCATCAAGCGCAGCTCGGGCAACATGGAGTTCAACCCCGGCGGCGAGACTGCCCTCGACAGCGGCGACACGCTCATCTCGCTTGGGCACCGGCGCGACATGGACCGACACGAGCAGATGGCACAGCCAGCGTGACGACCACGGTCCTACCGCAGCTCGTCATCATCCTGGGCGTGGGCGTCGCAGCAGCGGTCGTGCTCGCACTCCTGCGCCTGCCCGCCGTGGCGGGGTTCATGCTGGCGGGCGCGATCATCGGCCCGTCGGGCTTCGCGCTCGTCAAGGACGCCCACGCCGTCGAGGTGATGGCCGAGATTGGCGTCATCCTGCTGCTCTTCACCATCGGCCTCGAGTTCTCGCTCGACCGTCTCAAGCGCATCGGCAAGCTGGTGGCTGTGGGCGGCACGCTGCAGGTCGGGCTGACCACGGCCGCCGTCGTCGGCGCGGCGCTCGCGTTTGGCGAGACCTTGGCGCGCGGCGTGTTCTTCGGCTTCCTGATGGCGCTGTCGAGCACGGCCATCGTGCTGCGCGGCTTGGCTGAGCGCGGCGAAACCGACGCGCCGCACGGACGCTTCACGGTGGGCGCGCTCATCTTCCAGGACCTGTGCGTGGTGCCGATGATGCTGCTCGTCCCGGTGCTGGCCGGCGAGAGCGATGACGCCCCCGCCCTTGGCATCGCGCTCGCGCTCGGCAAGGCCGCGCTCTTCATCGTCGTGACCCTGGTGGTCGGCCGACTGCTGTTGCCGCGTATCCTCGTGCACGTAGACGCAGCGCGGAGCCGCGAGGTGTTCCTGCTTGCAGTGCTGGTGGTGTGTGCGGGCATCGCCACGTTGACCGCATCCTTCGGGCTCTCGCTCGCGCTCGGTGCCTTCCTCGCGGGCATCCTGCTCTCCGACACGGCGTTCGGGCACCGCGCCATGGCCAACGTGCTGCCGCTGCGCGACCTGCTCACCAGCGTGTTCTTCCTCTCGCTCGGCATGCTGTTCGACGCCAGCGTGTTCCGAACCGATGGGCTTCTTGTCGCCGTGCTGTTTGCCGCGCTCTTCTTCGGCAAGGGGCTCATCGCCACGCTGGCGAGTCTCGCCATGAAGTTCCCCGCGCGCGTCGCCTGGCTCGCAGGAGTCAGCCTCGCGCAGTTCGGTGAGTTCGGCTTCGTCCTCGCCAAGGAGGGCGAGCGCGTCGGCCTGATTGCTGCCGACGAGAGCCGTGTGCTGCTCGCTGCCGGCCTGCTGAGCATGTTCGTCACGCCGCTGTCGATGCGGCTCGCGCCACACGTCACCGCGGGAGCGCGCCTGCTGCGGCCGCTCGAGCGCCTGCTGGGCGTGCGCGGCATCGACGAGGCCGACGAGGGCCCTTCGCACGGCCTGACCGGCCACGTCATTGTTGCCGGCTACGGCCTGGGCGGTCAGATGCTGGTGCGCTCTCTGCGTGATCTCGAGATTCCCCACGTCGTCCTCGACATGAACGTCGACTCCGTTCGCGCGGGTGCTGCGCAAGGCGTGCCGCTCTACTCCGCCGACGTGACGAGCGACGAGGTGCTGCGGCATGCCCACTTCCCAGAAGCCGCGGCATTGGTGCTGCTCATCTCCGACATGGCCGCCACACGGCAGGCCGTCGCGGTCGCGCGTGCCATCAGCACGACCATCCCCATCGTGGTGCGATCGCACCGCCACGCAGATAGCGAGGGTCTCAAGGCTCTCGGCGCCAACGAGGTGATCAGCGACGAGCTCGAGGGCGGCGTCGAGGTGCTCGCGCGCGTGCTGCGGCTCAAGGGCACGCCCATCAACGTCATTGGCCCGCAGGTGCGCCGAGCGCGCGACGACCGCGGAGCGGCCGATCCGGCGCGTCGCTTCGTCATCCCGCGCCCGCGCCTGGGCTCCATCGCGGACCTCGCCGAGCTCAAGGTGCAGCCCGTGGTGATCAACGAAGGCACCACGGCAGTCGGCAAGGCGCTCGCCGACCTTGCGCTGCGCAGCCAGAGCGGTGCGCAGGTGCTGGCGGTGAGGCGCGGCGAGGAGCTGGTCGACGACATCGACCCGACGCGACCTCTGGAAGCGGGTGACATCCTCTACCTCGCGGGCACGCGCGAGAACGTCTATCGCGCGCTCGTCGTGCTCGGCGCCGGCAGCAGCGAGCCATCACCTTCTGACGGGTAACGCTCAGCGCTGCGCGTCGAACGGCGGCAGGCGACGCTATCGGCGCTCAAGGTCGATCCGAGTGTGAGCTATGGTCAGATACTCGGTGGAGAGCGTCGCGCGGCGTGCTCAGCCTGTGATCTGCGCCCGTGCAGATCGCACGGCACCGCTTCAGTTCATGTTCGGCCCGTCTCGTGAAGCTGCCCAGCGCACCCAGCGCACGCCACCGTTGGATCTTCTCTTCAAGCTCGCGAACGGCGAATGGTTCCACTCCGATGATCGTTACGCGG
>JADZDP010000160.1 GCA_020850995.1 Deltaproteobacteria bacterium | reverse complement strand
GGACGCGACGCTGCCAGCGACGACGGAGCGCTCGCGAGGACGATTGAGTTGTCCGTTCGCGGGCCCTTAGCGGCTCTGCCGCGATCAATTGGCAGCCGCGCACCGGGTAGTAATGGCAGCGCTGCACCAGGTACCCACGCCCGTCGATCTCCGGGTCTTCGCAGGCCTCGACGTAGACCAGCGCCGCGCCCGAACGAGTGTGCGTGGGTGCTGCCGAGTCAATGCCTGCAGCTCCCGTGCAAACCTGACCCTCCGTGCACATGGGCTCCTCGCCATCCACCTGCCCGGTCAGCGCAACGTCGACGTCATCTGCTTGGAAGTCGTCGCACTGCGCATCGGTGAGCAGGACGCAGGTTCCGTCGCGCAGGCAGCAGCTCACACGCTGCGCATCACCCTGGGCGGCGACGTTGGTGCCCCCCCCCAAAAACCAGAAACACGGCCAGCACGGCTTCAGATCGCATCGCTTGCTCCAACCAGTGAGCCTAGCCATCGCTCGCGTGCCGCCACAAGCGCACGAGCGTGCGCGAACCGCCAGCCGAAGGTCGTCGTCGTGTACGCTCCTGCCCCCGGCCCCCCGCGTCGGCCGGGGCCAACCCGTCGGCGCTACCCCGCCACCTCCGCCGCCAACAAACGCCGCACCCGCTCCTCGTCGACGCGGACGTGCAGCACGCTCTCGTGGCTCACGTGCACGAGCCCCGCGGGGGCGCCGGGCCCGGGCTTCTTCAGGTGCTTGACGCGCGTGTGCTGCACGTCCACATGGCGCTCGCCGCGCGCCGAGGAGAAGTGCGCCGCCAGGTGCGCGGCGTCGAGCACGAGCTCGGGTGGCACCTCGTCGCCGCGGGAGGGGACGATGACGTGCGCGCCCTGCGTGTCGCGCGCGTGCAGCCACAGGTCGTTGCCGCGCGCGTCTCGCACCAGGGCGTCGTTGTCCTTGGCGCCGCGCCCCACGCGCACGATCACGTCGTCGCTGGCCCGAAATGCGCGCCAGGCCTTGCGCTTGCCCGCCTTGGCCACGCGCCGCTTGGTCGAGGGCGCGGCCGCGCCCTCGTGCGCGCGCTCGAGCAAGCGTTCGAGCACCGCGAGCGCCTCGTCGCCGGGAGCGGACTCGAGGGACGCGAGCGCGGCGCGCAGGGCCGCGAGCCGCTCGCGCGCGGCCACCAGCCTCGGCGCCACGCGCGTCGCCGCAGCGCGCGCGCGCTGGGCCTGGCGAAAGAGCCGCTCGAGGTTCTCCCGCGCGTCGAGCGCGGGATCGAGCGCGAGCGTGCGCGCCTCGCCGCCAAAGTCGACCAGGTCGAGCGCGGCGGTGCCGCGGGGCGCGCGCGCCAGCGCGGTCTTCAAGAGCTCGCCCTCGAGCTGCCAGCGCTCGGCGTCCCCATGGCGCAGCAGATCGCCCGAAAGCGCGCGCTCGAGGCGCGTGAGGCGCTTCTCTTCAGCGCGCGCGCGTGAGCGTACAGAGGTAATGCGCTCGTCGTGATGCGCGGCGGCGCCGCCGCCCTGCGGTGCCGGCGCCGTGCGCCGCGGAGCGGCGCGGGGCGGCTCGTACACGCGCCCGCGCCGCAAGTCCCGGCCGTCGCGCGCTCGCGCGGCGCCGCCGATGGCGGCAAGCACCCGCTCGCCCTCGGCGGTCGCGGCGCAGAGCACGGCGCGCGGGTCGTCGGCGTCGGTCTCGACGAGGAGCACGCGCGGCCCTCCGGCGGGCCGGTCGAAGGCGAGCGCCACCAGCCCGGGCGCGCGCGCCTGCGCGCCCGCGAACAGCGAGGGCACCAGCTCCTTGCGCACCAAGCCCTGCAGGGCAGGGGGTGTGGCGCCGGTGCCCGCGGGGTGGTCCACCAGTGCCGCGGCCCCACCATCCACCGCGAGCCAGGCCTTCTCGCGCTCGGCGCCGCCGAAGAGCTCGAGCACCAGCCGGCCTTGCTGGTCGACCGTGGCCTTCTGGACGCGTCGCGAGGCGTACGCGGCGAGCGCTGCCAGCCATTCCGGCCCCGGGGCGGTTGCAAACATCGCCTCCGTCGTAGAAGCCTTTGGCGCCTCTCAACAAGAGCCGCCATGGATTTGCTCCTTCCCTTGTTCGATGACGTCCACCGCGGCCTGGCCACCAAGGTCAAGCGCCTGTGCGACGACCGCTTGGTGCCGCTCACGGCCACCGAGCTCGAAGACCCCGCCGCCGCCGTGGTGGAGTACGTGGCGCTGCTCGGCCAGGAGGGGCTCTTCGATCCGGCGCTCGGCAAGGCCCTCGAGGGCGAGGCGCCGCGCCCCGAGCTGCGCTCCATGTGCGTGGTGCGCACGCTGCTTGGCCGCACCAGCGGCATGTGCGACGGCGTCTACGGCGCGCAGGTGCAGGGCATGTACCCGCTCGCCCTGTGCGGCAACGACGATCAGCGCGCCATCTTCTTGCCGGGGATGGCGGCCGGGCAGCAGGTGGTCGGCCTTGGGCTCCTCGACGGCAGCGAGCCGCTCTTGGCCACCTCCAAGCCTGGCGGCTACCTCTTGGCGGGCAACAAAACCCTGGTGCCGCTGGCGCCCATCGCCGATCAGTTCGTGGTCTTGGCGCGCCACCGGCCAAACGTGCCCAACGAGACGCCGCGCTTCTCCATGTTCGTGGTCGAGGCCGCCAAGGTCACGGTGCAGAGCGAGGGCTTCGTGTCGCCGCTGCCGGTGGGTGTGGTCAGCTTCGACAACGTCGAGATCGACACCGACTCGCGCCTGGGCGGCGAGGGTCAGGGGCTCATGATCGCGCAGACCTCGCTCGACATGATGCGCCTGCCGGCGGCGGCCGGCTGTCTTGGCATCGCGCGCCAAGCCTTGCAGCGAGGCGTCGACGCCCTCTTGCGCCGCGGCGTGGGCGGGCGGCCCCTGCGCGAGCAGCAGGGATCGCTGTGGGAGATCGGTGACGCCGTCACGCAGGTGGAGGCGGCCGAGGCGCTCGTGGCCAACGCGGCCTTCCGACGTGACAGCACGACGTCACGCGAGTCGAAGGGCACCACCATGGCGCGTCAGATCGCGCAAGACGCCGCCGAGAAAGCGTGCCTGGCAGTGGCCGACCTCATGGGCCTGCGCGGGCTCTCGGCCGGCGACCCGTGGACGCGCCTGTTGGCCGAGGTGCGCGCGCTGCGCCTCGAGACCGAGTTCCTCGAGAACGCCCGTCAGGTGGTGGCCATGTCCTTCATCGCCGCGGTCGAAGCCGAGCAGCAGCAGAAGAAGGCCTGAGCTGACGACGTCACGCTGCCCTTGCCACTGGCGGCGGCGCGCCGCTCAGTGCATCGGCTCCTTCTGGCCGCCGTCGTCCACGGGCCCGAAGCGGGCCTCGTGGCGGGCGATGTTCTCCTGCAAAGCGGCCAACAGGCGCTTGGCGTGCCGCGGCGAGCTGATGATGCGCGAGCGCACCGTGGCGCGTGGCTCGAGGGGCTGGATGTAGATGAAGTCGAGGACGAACTCGGTCTCCGTGTGGTTGACCAGCGTGAGGTTGACGTAGGCGCCCTGGGCCACCTCGGGGGGCACCTGGATCTGGATCTGGGGCGCCGCGGGCTTCTGGCCCTCGGGCGGCTTGTTGCTGCTGGTCATCGAGGTCCCTTCGGTGTAGGTGCTTGTCGCCACTCGGTTTGCGTTTCGCAAGCAGGGTTTGCCACCATCGGAGCTACCCAAGCAGGGGAGGGTCGTGTCGCGCCAGCCCACCGCGCGCGCAGGGAAGCGCCTTGGCCGTTACCGCATCGAGCGTGAGCTCGGGCGCGGCGGCATGGGTGTGGTGTACCTGGCGGAGGACACCAACACCGGGCGCAGGATCGCGCTCAAGACCACCAGCGTCGCCGGGCTCGGCGCCGCCGAGAAGTCGCGCAACCAGCGCCGTCAGCGCTTCGTGCGCGAGGTGCAGGCGCTCACGCAGGTCAACCACGACAACGTGGTGCACGTGATCGACGCCGGCGAGGCAGACGATCCCGACTTGGGGTGGCTGCTCTTCTACTCGATGGAGTACGTCGAGGGCGAAACGCTGGCGCAGCTGGTCCAGCGCCTGGGGCCCATGCCGCCCGGCGGCGCCGCGGCCGTGTGCGCGCAGGTGGCGGCGGGGCTCGGCGCCGCGCACGAGCGCGGCATCGTCCACCGCGACGTCAAGCCCGCCAACATCTTCATCTCCCTCGAGGGCAACGCGCTCATCGGCGACTTCGGCATCTGCAAGATCGAGGGCAGCACGCAGATCACGCGCCGCGACCAGCTGGTGGGCACGCCGAACTACCTGGCGCCCGAGCAGATCCTCGGTGACCCGGTCAGCCCCGCCACCGACGTGTTCGCGCTCGGCGCGCTCTTTTACGTCGTCACCATGAACCGGCCGCTGCGCGATCGTGTCGACGCAGCGGCGCTCTTGACCTCGGCGCAGACCAACGAGCCGAAGGAGCGCATGCTGGCCGAGCGCGCCATCCCCGACGGCTTGCGCAAGGTCATCGCGCGCTGCCTCGAGAAGGATCCGAAGAGGCGTTGGCAGACGGGCACGGAGCTCGCCGACGCGCTCGCCGAGCACGCCACGCGCGTGCCCACCTTGCGCGACCAGACCATGTCGGACCCCAAGCGCGACGCCGGCACCACCTCGGCGGATCGCTCGAGCCCCTTCGCGTCGCTGCCTTCGGGCGAGCCGGCGGAGCTGCCCTTCGCCGATCCCAACGACGTCGAGGCGGCCGCGCGCGCCCTCATGGCCGAGGTCGAGGGGCGCGCGGGCGCCAAGCCCAAAGAGGCGGCCAAGGAGGCGCCGCTGCCGGTGGCGCGCACCGAGTCGACGGTGATGTTCAACCTGCGCGCCATGGAGGAGCAGCAGGCCGTCGAGACCAAGAAGCCGCTGCCGGTGGCGCGCACCGAGCCCACCGTCGTGTTTCGCGCGCGCGGCCTCGAGGGCGCCGACCAGCGTCAGTCCGAGAACCGGCTCGAGCTGACCGCCGCCAGCGACCCCACGCCGGCGAACGACCTCACCAGCGGCGACCTGGCGGGCGGCGACACCGATCCCGAGCGGTCGCCGAGCGTCGCCGTGCGGGTCCTCGGCGACCAGACCGTGCAGCGCTCCCGCCGCACGCTGTCGCTGCCGCGCCTGCCGGCCTTGCCCAAGCTCTCGCGCGGCGTGCAGCTCGCGCTCACCGCCGCGGCGGGCGCCCTGTGCGGCGTCGTGCTGGTGGCGATCCTGGCGCCCTCACAGCCCGCGCTCTCCCAGCAGCCGGAGCCCTCCAAGCGTGCCCCGTCGACGACGATGCCCACCAAGCGGCCGGCCATCTGCCCCGCGGACAAGACCGTCTCCGAGAAGGACGCGGCGCAGGCCAAGGCCTTGGTGAAGCGCGCGCGCGAGGCCCGCGGCGCCGGCGGCAACCCGTCGGCGATCCGCGCCGATCTGGAGAAGAGCACGCTGCTCAACCCCTTCGACCACGAGGCCTTCGACTTGTACGCGCAGATCCTCGACAGCGGCGAGGTCGAGCGCCGCCGCGAGGTCTACGCCTGCGTGTGCTTCATCTCGGCGGCCTCGAACGAGTGCCGCGCGGCCAAGGCCTTCCTGGTGCGGCTCAACGGCGAGGGCCGGTAGCCGCTGCGCTTCTTCGAAGCCCTACTGCCCACGTGCGACGCCCTCGCCCCGCGGGTCGGCGCCGCCCTCGAGGGTGCCGTCGTCGAGCGCGCGGATGCACATGGCGTTGCCCCACCCGGGCGTCACCGTGAAGCTGTGGCCGCGCAGCTCGAGCGCGCCCTTGGTGGCGGTGTCGAAACCGAGCGCCTCGAGCCGCGTGCTCTCCGGCAACCACTGGTGGTGCAGGCGCGGCGCGGCCACGGCGGCCTGGCAGTCCATGTCGTAGTCGACGACGTGCAAGAGCGTCTGGAGCACTGTGGTGATGATGGTGCTGCCGCCCGGCGAGCCCGCCGTGAGAAAGAGCTTGCCCCCCTTGGTGGCGATGAGCGGCGTCATCGACGAGAGGGGCACCTTGCCAGGCTGCACCGAGTTCGCGTCGCCGCCCACGAGCCCGAACGCGTTCGGAACCCCCGGGGCAGCGGCGAAGTCGTCCATCTCGTCGTTCAGCAACACGCCGGTGCCGGGCACCACCACGCCAGAGCCGAAGCCGTAGTTGACGGTGAAGGTGAGGCTGACGGCGTTGCGCTCACCATCGACCACCGACAGGTGGCTGGTGTCGGGGCTCTCTGCCTTGAGCGCGGCGAGCTGCGCGGCGGTGGCGGCCTTGACCTCGCTGCTCTTCGTTGCGCGCCGCTCGTCGATGCCCGCACGTCGCTGCGCCGCGTAGCCGGACGAGGTGAGCTCCGCCACCGGCACCACGGTGAAGGCCGGGTCACCGAGGTGCTCTGCGCGATCCGCGTAGGCCACGCGCATGCTCTCGATCAGCCGGTGGATGGCGTCGGGGTGGTGCCAGCCGAGCCCGCGCAGGTCGACACCGTCGAGCAAGCGCAAGATCTCGAACAGCGCCACGCCGCCCGACGAGGGCGGCGGCATGGTGCACAGCTCCAGGTCGCGCCAGGGCGCACAGAGGGGGTCGCGCCACACCGGCAGGTAGCCGCGCAGATCCGCGGCGCTGACGAGGCCACCGCCCGCCTTCATCTCCTCGACGATGGCGCTGGCAACGCGCCCCTCGTAAAACGAGCGCGGGTTGCGCGCGATGTCTTGCAGCGTGCGCGCGAGCTCGCGCTGCTTGAGCACCTCGCCCTTCTGATACGGCACCTCGAGGCCCGCGGCGTCTCGCTTCATGAAGGCCGCGCGCGTGGCAGCAAAGCGCGTGAGCACGTCTTTGCGCCAGGCGAAGCTGCCGACCCACTCGTCGCCCACGGCGAAGCCGTTGCGCGCCAGGTCGATGGCCGGCTTGACGACGAGGCGCCACGGCATGCGCCCGTGGTTCTTGTGCAGCTCGGCCAAGCCCGCGACGGTGCCTGGGACGGCGACGCTCATGTGCCCGTCGAGCGACAGTCCTGCTACGACGCTGCCGTCGGGGCCGAGGTACATGCCACGCGTGGCCGCTGCCGGCGCGCGCTCGCGGAAGTCGAGCGCTCGGGTGAGCGGCGCCTTGCCGTTGCGCCCTGCCAGGTGGACCACCGCGAAACCACCGCCGCCGATGCCGGCGTCGAAGGGGTTGACAACGGAGATGACCAGCGCGGCGGCGACCGCGGCGTCGACGGCGTTGCCGCCGTCGTCGAGCACCGCCAGCGCCGCCTCGGTGGCGTAGGGGCTGGCGGTGGCGGCCATGGCGCTCTGGGAGCGGGCGGGTGCGGGGAAGGCGCCGCGTGCGCTGGCCGCACACAAGAGCAGGGTGAGGGCGACGAGCGGTGCGCGCCTCATGCGCGCGCCCCGCGCGCAGCGGTGCCCTCGTCACACGCGCGCCGCAGCGCGGCCATGGCGGCACGCCGGTCGGGGGCGCCGAACACCGCGCTGCCGGCCACCAGCGCGCCGGCGCCGGCCTCGCCGAGCAGGCGCGCGTTCTCTACCACCACGCCGCCGTCGACCTCGATGATGCAGTCGCGGTTGCCAGCGCCGTCGAGCAGGGCGCGCACGCGGCGGATCTTGTCGACCACCGCCGGCAGGAACTTCTGGCCGCCGAAGCCCGGGTTGACGCTCATGACGAGCACCAGGTCGAGGTCGCGCAGGACGTACTTGAGGGTCTCCTCGGGTGTCGAGGGGTTGAGTGCGACGCCCGCCTTCTTACCGCGCGCTCGGATGGCGGCGAGCACGCGCTGCAGGTGCGGGCACGCCTCTTGATGCACGGTGATGAGGTCGGCGCCGGCGTCGGCGAACGCGTCCAGGTAGCGCTCGGGCTCCACGATCATCAGGTGCACGTCGAGGGGCTTCTCGGTGGCGCGGCGCGCCGCCTGCACCACCAGGGGGCCGATGGTCAGGTTGGGCACGAAGCGACCGTCCATGACGTCGACGTGCAGCCAATCGCAGCCGCCCTCGTCGACGTCTTGGATCTCCGCCGCGAGCTTGCCGAAGTCAGCCGACAGGATGGAGGGCGCGATCACAGCCATGGGTCGTACCTAGCGCGCCACGTCGCCGCTGACGAGGAGGAGTCACCCGTTCCAGCCCAGCGTGCGCGCGACAAAGGCGGTCGTCATCGCCGCGATGCGCGCGCGGTCGACGTCGACGCCGATGACGTGGAAGCTGTCGCGCAAGCGGTGATACTCCACGGTTGGTGAGCGAACGCCAGCCACGATCTCGTCGGAGGCGGCCGGCGGAATGGTGTGGTCCTGTGCTCCATGGAACACACACAGCGGCGTCGCGACGTGCGCGAGCTGCGCGCGCACCAGGCGCTGCAGCGCCGCGAGCTCGGCCAGGGCGCGCAGCGGGATCACCGGGTAGGTCAGGTTGGCGGCGCGCGCGGCCGGATCCGCGATGTCGCCGCCGGCCTGCTCCTTGGTTGCGTAGGGCTTGAGGCGCCACAGCCCGGCGCTCGACGCCCGCGCCGCGAGCTCGCCGTCGCGGAACAGGCAGAGCGCAGGCGCCAACAACACCGCGGCGGCGACGTCGTGGCGCAAGACGGCGATCCGCAGCGCCAGCAGCGCGCCCATGGAGCAGCCGACGATGAGGCGCGGCACGTCGCTCGGCAGGGCATCCCAGGCAGCCAGGGCCGCCTGCTGCCAGTCTTGCCAGCGCGTGCGCGCCAGCTCGGCGGGCTCGGTGCCGTGCCCCGGGAGCAGCAGCCCCACCGACGACACACCCAGAGGCGCGAGCGCGTCGGCCAGGGGCCGCACCTCGAAGGGCGTGCCCGTGAAGCCGTGAATGCACAGCGCCGCCGCGCGTCGCGCGCCCTGCGCGGCCACGGCGAAGGGCGCGCGCGTGGGTGCGGGCAGGTCGCGTTGGTCCGTCGTCACCGGCGCGCTGTACCACGCTTGCGCGCAGGGGTGACCCCGGCGATCCTCCCCGCGTGCGGCTCAGCTTCCCTCGGATCCTGCTCGCCATCATCGCCCTGGCCGTCGCCGGGCTCGCGCTGCTCCTCGTGCTGCGCGAGGACACCAAGGTGCACGCCGCCGACGGCCGCCGGGTAGGCTTGGCCGAGCTGGCGCCGGAGCTGCGCGACCTGCACGCCGATCGCGACGCGCTGCGGTTCAAGCGCATCGTGGGCCAGACCATCCGCCTGCAAGGGCGCCTCAGCGAGGCCAGCGCCCTCTTCGATCGTCCCGCCGATCGTGGCCTGAGCGCCGACGAACGCCGGCAGGCGCTCGAGCTCTTCGAGGCGGTGCTCGACCACACCATCGCGCTCGATCAGATGGCGCGCTTCCATCTCGACTTCCTGCAGATGAGCGTGCTGAGCGACCGCGCCCGCCACGCGCGTCACTTCGCGCTCTACTTCGCCGCCTACACCGAGAAGCTCGCGCTCGGACTGGCGCTGATCGACCGCACCATCAACAAGCCGCAGTTCGAGAAGCTGTTCGACGAGGGCAGCCCGGGCTTCGGCATCGTCCCCGGCGCGTACGGGCGCTTGAAGTGGAACGTCGTGCACGTGGAAGACGCGGCCACGGCGCTGGCCGCGCACCAGTGGATGAAGGTGCTCGGCGGCAAGCTCGACGAGCTCGCGCGCACCGACACCCCGCGCTGGGGCTTCGTGCTCGCGCGCCTCGAGGATCGCTACCAGACGGTCAAGGAGAACCTGGCGGGCAAGAGCATCAAGCTCTTCGGCGGCAACAGCTTCGACATCGGCAAGGACACGGCGCACGCCGTCTGGTTCCCCGTGCAAACCGAGGTCGCCGAGGTCATGGGCGACACCAAGGTCAAGCGCCTCCACGAGTACCTGATCGCGCCGGCCCAGGTGGACGAGGCGAGCAAGCTCTCGCAACCGGGCGACGTCTTGGTGGAGCGGCGCAACTGGTACGTCTCGAACGTCGGCCTGCCGGGCTTTTGGCCCCACGCTGCGCTCTGGCTCGGCTCCGCCGACGAGCTTGCGGCCTACTTCGCCGACCCCGAGGTCGAACGCCACTTCGCCGGCTCGCTGCCGCGCTACCTCGAGGACAAGTTCCCCCTCGCCTGGGCCAACTACACGAGCCCCGACGCCGAGGGGCACACGATGCGGCTCATCGAAGCCATGTCGGAGGGCGTGGTGTTCACCAGCGCCGAGCACTCCGTCGGCACCTCCGATTACGTCGCCGCCATGCGCCCCGAGCTCGGCAAGCTCGACAAGGCGCGCGCCGTCGCACGTGCGTTCCTCTATGCGGGGCGACCCTACGACTTCGACTTCGACTTCTACACCGACGCCACGCTGGTGTGCTCCGAGCTGGTCTACAAAGCCTACGAGCCGCGCGACGATTGCCGCGGGCTCACCCTGCCGCTCGAGAAGGTGGTGGGGCGCATGACGCTCGGCCCCAACACCATGGTGCGCCTGTTCGACGACGAGCTCGGCACCAAGCGGCAGCAGCTCGGCTTTGCGTGGTTCCTCGACGGACACGAGCGCGAGCGCCGCGCCACCTTCGAGCCGGTGCAGGTGTTTCGTCGCTCGTGGACGAGGCCGAAGTGGGACGTCGCACAGCAGTGACCGAGCGCGAACGGGCTCAGCTCATGCCTGTTTTTTGGCCCGCTCGAACATCTTCTTGAGCTGGGCTAGCGCGTCGTCGCTGATGCGCGTGAAGCGGATGCCCATGCCGGGCGTACGATCGAAGAAGTTGTCGAGGTCGTAGTCGTTCTTGCGCACGACCTCGCCGTGGATCTCGAACAGGCCGGTCTCTTCCGGCAAGAGCGGCGTCAGGCGCACCGCGGTGCCCGGCTCGAGCGGCATGACGGTCTCGATGAACACGCCGGTCTCACTGATGTCGACGACGGGCCCCGACATGAACGCGTTGCCATCGTCGTAGACGATCTGCAGCTTCACCTGAAAACGCGGGCTACGTTCCTGCACGGCTCCCCCGGACAGCAGGGCCAACGGGTGAAGCCTAGCAGAAGCCCGGCCACCGATGCGCGTTCACGCCGTTCGCAGCTCGAGCTTGCCTGCGGCCGCGCGCCCCGCGTCGGTCAGCGTGTAGCGCTTGCTGCGCCCGTCGGGGCTGCTCTCGGCGATGAGCACGCTCTCGTCGCGGCACGCGCGCGCGATGTTGGTGGCGAACACCTCGAGGCCGGCGGCGAGCGACAAGAGCGCGCTGGCGTCTGCCGCAGTGATGCCGAGCTCGCTGCCCGCCCGCTCCGCGGCCCACAGCGCCCACAAGACGCGCGCGAGCACCTTCTTGCCGTCGTGGGTCGCCTCGGCGCTGAGCACGCCCACGCCGGCGGCGGCCAAGCGCTCGGCGATGGCGCGCGCGCGCGGCGAATCAAAGTCGGCGCCTTTGCGGTCGACGCTGCCCTTGCGCGAGGCGCGCTTGGTACCCACCGCCTTCGCGGGCTTGGCCTTCTTCGGCGCGGACGTGGCGCGGCCAGCGCTGCGGATCTTCTTCGACGCGCTCTTGTCGCGTGGCGCCTCGGCCTTCGCCTTGTCGGTGGGCGCTACCTCGCGCAGGGGCACGACGGTCGCAGGACGGCGCGCCACGGGCGCCGTGGGTGCGGCCGGCTGCGTGGGCGACCACTCGGTGGCCCACTGCTCCGGCTGCGGCGCGCGCCCGAGCGCGCGGTCCAGGCGCTCTCGCGCCATGTCGACGGCGTCGAGCGTGCGGAAGAAGGCGTCGAGGAGGCGGTTGACGATGGGCATGGCGCCCGATCCCACGGTCGTCGTCACCGCGCAACGCCCGCGCCGTTGGGAGGCGCGCCACCTGCAGCTCGCGTCACACGCCGCGGCGCTCGCCCCACAGCACCTTGTGGAGCTGGAGCTGGAATCGAGCGTCCACACGGTCGCGCACCATCCATTCGGCGAGCATGGCGGGCGACAGCAGCGGCTGCGCGGCCGACAAGAGCACGGCGACGCCAGGCGGGACGCGCCGCGCATCGATGAGCGCGCGCGCGAAGCGGTAGTCAACCTCGTCGCACAAGACCAGCTTCACCTCGTCGCGCCCGGGCACCAGGCGCGCCAGGTTGTCGTGGTGGTTGCGCGCGGCCTCGCCGGAGCCGGGCGTCTTGACGTCGAGGATGACGTGCACGCGCTCGTCGACGCCGGCCGTGGACACGGCGCCCGAGGTCTCGAGCAGCACCGTGCGCCCGGCATCGCACAGGCCGCGCAAGAGCGCGTGCACGCTCGGCTGCAGCAAGGGCTCGCCGCCGGTGACCTCGACGAGCGGCAGGCCGCGCGCGCTCACCTCGTCGAGCAGGGACCCGATGGTGCGCTCGGTGCCCTCGTGAAACGCATGCGCCGTGTCGCAATAGGCGCAGCGCAAGTGGCAGCCGGTGGTGCGCACGAAGGTGCACGGCAGCCCGGCGAAGCTGCTCTCCCCTTGGATCGAGGTGAACACCTCGTTGATGAGCAGGGCCGCGGGATCGCGCTTGCGCTTGAGCGGGGCCAGGCGCTCGTCGGTGGGCTCTGCGCGTGCGTCCTTCGAGAGCATGGCGGCACGCTAACGCCGGCGCCGCTCCTCGTCGACCCGCTCCTTGTCGACCCGCTCCTCGTCGACCCGCTCCTCGTCGACGCCAGCGCGCTACTGCGCGCTCAGCGCCGGCGAGCCTCTGACGTCGCGCACGATGATGGTGTTGGTGCGCTCGTCGACGGAGACGGTGCCGCGCGGCGACAGGAGCAGCTTGAGGTGCGCCGCCAGCTCCTTGGCTGGTGCGTAGTTGACCGGGATGACGCGGGTGGTGAGCGGCCCTTTGAGCTCGCGCTGCGCGGCCAGGTCCAGCGCGGCCATCTCCTCGGCGCGCAGGACGTCGAGCGCGGCCACGCGGATGACGTTGCCGTCCTTCTTCATGCCGAGGCCCTTGGTCTTGAGCACCACGTCGAGCGCCTGGTCCCAGGGCACCTCGCGCAGCTTGAGCGTGACCTTGCCCTTCACCTCGTCGCCGTAGACGAAGTTGTGGCCGCTGACGTCGGCCAACAGGCGCAGCACGTTGCCGATCTCGGCGTGCTGCAGATCGACCGTGATCTTCTTGCCCGTGCAACGCGGCGCGCACGCGTCGGCGGGCTTGGCCCACGCAAGAACGAGCACGGCCGCGATGAGGAGCAAGCGCATGGGACCTCCTGCGCGCCAGCCTATCACGAACACATAACTACGCCTCATTGAGGCATCAAAGACGCATCAAACGTTCGAATTCAAAGCACTCAGCGGGTCTTGGCCGTGAAGGCGAACAAGAGCGCCGGGCCGCCGCTCTTGGGCGCCGCCACGAAGATGGTGCCGCCATCGGGCACCGCCACCAGGGTGTCGAACTTGAGGGCGTCGATGGTGAGCTGGAAGCGTAGCTTGCCGCCCGCCTGCCGCCCGTGCGCCGCCACCTGCAGGAAGCGCTTCTTGCCTGCCTTGGTGAGCCCCGGGATCTCCAGGCTGACGCGCTCACCCTCGCGGATGGCCGTGGTCTGGCTGTCGACGAGCTTGAGCTCCTTGAACGGCAAGGCGCGCAGGTCCTTGGCGAAGCGCGTGAGCTTCGGGTCGACCACCTGCTGCTCGCCGCCGCCGCTGCCGCTGCCCTCGATGACGCGCAGCTCGACGAGGAAGCGGTCGGAAGACGGCGCCGCCGCCACGGGCAGCGCGGTGAGCAGGGGCAGGGCGAAGAGGAGGAGGAGGGCGGCGCGCACGGTGCTCAGGTCCCCTGGGTGTCGTCGCTCTCGGCGACCCAAATTACGGTGATGTTCGATTGCGTGGTGGAGAACACCATGGTGGTGCCGGTGGCGTCGATGGCCTCGACGTCGGCGCCGTTGTCGGCCAAGAGCGGCAGCTCACGCCCCGCGCTGGCCACGTCGAGGGCATCGGCCATGACCTGCGGCGCGAGCGCGTCGAACAGCGCTCGCTTGGCGGTCTCGCGGGCTGCCAGGTCGCTGCTGGCCGAGCCGGGCTCGCGCAGCACGAAGAAGAGCGTGGCGGCGGTGGCCGCGAAGGCCAAGGGCGCGCTCAGGCCGCCGAAGGCGCCGCGCAGGCGCGCCATGAGCCCGGGCCGCGCGGCCGGCTGCGCCGGGGCACGCTGTGCAACCGCGGCGCGCGCCTCGTCGGCGGCGATGACGTGCAACGCGGCCTCGCCAGCCCGACGCGCGGCCGCCACGAAGGCCGCGCTCTGGCTCGCGGCCGCGAGCGCCTCGCCCACCTGGCGCGCGGCGCACATCTCGAGCACGAGGTCGGCGGCGCCCGGCAGGCCCGCTGCCAGCTCGGCTGCCTCGTGCTCGACGAGCTGGCCGTCGAGGCCCGCGGAGGCGAGCGCACCCATGCGCTCCCGCGCGGCCACCGCGGCCACGACGCGCTCGGTGCAGGCGGCGAGCTCCCGGGCGTTGGCGGGCAGCTCGCCCACGGCGCGCGCCGCGACCCGCACGGCCTCGCTGGCAGCGGCGAGCCCGAGCACCTCGCCCGCCAACACCGGGCGCTCCACCAAGAGCAGGTCCAGGCGCCGCGCCTTGGCCTCCTCGAGCTCGCCGTCGATGGCTTGGCTCGCCAGGTGCGCAGCGCCACCCGCGGTGGCCGGCACCGAGCCCTCGGTGGCCGCCAGCACGGCGGCGCTGAGGTCGTCGGCGCGCTCACCGTCGAGCGAGGCGGCGGGCACGCGCGCCGCCGCCATGGCCTCGAAGGCGGCCAAGAGCTCGGGGTCGCGGCCCAGCGCGTCAACCACGCGGGCCTCGTCCTCGCTCGACAGCTCCCCGTCGAGGTACGCGCTGATTTGCATCAGCAGCGCGTCGCGGTCGGGGTGGCTGGTTTCGCTCATGGACTGCGATCCTCGTGTCGTGCTTTCTAGGGACGGCCCTTGGGGGCGCTTTGTTCAGGGTCGCCCGCGTCCGGATCGCCCGGGCCGAAGGGCGATGCGCCCTCGGCGACACCCAGGTAGGGTCGCAGCAGGCGTTGCAGGTTGCGGCGCGCGTGAAAGAGCCGGCTCATCACAGTTCCGCGTGGAATTTCAAGGGCTTCCGCGATCTCCTCGTAGGACATCCCCTCTACCTCGCGCAAGAGCAGGATGGCGCGGTGGTCCTCGCTCAGCTCGCCCATCGCCCGCCCGATCTCGGCGCCGAGCTGCTTGTCGGACAGGGTGCGCAGCGGGTTCTCGCCGGAGAGCCGGCCGCCAATCTCGGACTCGCCATAGAGCGCGTCCTCTGGCTTGTGGGTGGCCAGCGCATCGTCGAGGTCGACCTTGCGCCGCCGGGCGTCGGCGCGCTTGCGGTCGATGCACAGGTTGACGCAGATGCGGTACAGCCACGTCGAGAACGCGGCGTTGCCCTCGAACTCGGCGAGCTTCTTGTGCGCCTTGATGAAGGCGTCTTGCACCGCGTCCATGGCGTCATCGCGGTCGCGCAGCATGCCGAAAGCAACGGCGAACAGGCGCGCCTGGTGCGCCTCGACCAGCGCGCGGAAGGCGCGGCCGTCGCCCCCGCGGGCCGCGTCGACGAGCTGCTGGTCGCGCGCCCGGTCGCGCGCGCGCGCGTCGCCCGCGCTGCGGGTGCGCGCCTTGGCGGCCTCGAGCACCGCGCGCGCCTTGCGCACCCCTTCGTCGGCGGCGGGTGGGTCCTCGGGTTTGCGGGCGCTGGTCATAGGTGTGTGCGTCCTGCGCAGATCCGGTCTGGCCATGGTCCGTTGCAACGGACGGCGCGCGCCGGTCGATCCCTCCACGGGCTGCCGCCCGCGTGACGCCGGACTATGACAGATTTGGCGGTGGGATACGACGCGTCGGCGTGCCCAGGCGGGAGAGCATGGCAGAGCCCGAGCAAGCCCCTCCAGTGAACGCGCGCGCCGCGCCGTTGCGACCCGCAGGCGACCTCCGCGCCGTGCTCGCCGAGGCGCGCGCGCGCTTGCGTTGGGCGGCGCTCGTCGAGTGCGCCGGCGCGGCTGCGGCGAGCGCCGTGCTCGCGCTGTGCGCGTCCCTCGTGCTGGTCGACGTGCTGCCCTACTCCATGGGGCTGCGCGGCACGCTGTGGGGCCTGGTGGCCGCCGCCCTGGCGGGGGGCCTCGCCGTCGTCGTCGTGCGTCGGTGGCGACCGCTGCGCTTCGATCAGGTGGTGGCGGCGCGCCTCGAGGACGCGCTGGCGCGCCGCGGCGCGCCCGCCGGCGATGCTGTGCGAGGCGCCGTGGAGCTCTTCGACGAGAGCAGAGACGCGGCGCTCGGCCGCTCGCGCGCGCTCTGCCAGGCACACATCGCGGCCACGGCCGCGCGCGTGGTGGAGGGTGGCGCGCGCGATTCGCTCGGCGCCGTGGCCATGGAGCGCGCGTTGCCCACGCTCACGCTCTGCGGCGCAGCGTTGCTCGCGCTGGTGGTGTCGGCGCTCGGCTTCCCGGCGGCGTGGCAGGCGCGCTGGGACAAGCTGTTCTCGGCCGCGGGCGCCCAGCGCGCCCTCGACGAGCGCGCGCAGAGCGCGCTGCCGCTGGTCACCGACCTCACGCTGACCCTGCGCTACCCGGCCTACATGGGCGAGCCCGACGAGGTCATCGCCGGCAGCTCGGGCGACGTGCTGGCGCCCCGGGGCACCGAGGTGACCGTGGCGGGGCGCGTCGATCGCGCGCTCGAGGCGGCGGTGCTCCTGGTGGGCGAGCGCGAGCAGCAGGTGGAGCTGCCCGACGCGCGCAGCGTGCGTGCGCGCTTCACCGTCGAGGCCAACGGCGCCTATCGCTTCCGCGTCGATCCCGTGCGCGCGCTGCCCGACCTCGACCCGGTGGCGCACAAGATCACCGTGCGCCCCGACGCGCCGCCCACCGTGACGCTGGTGGAGCCCGACGCCGATCGCGTGGTGCAGCAAGACGAGCGCGTGGCGCTGGCCTTCTCCGCGAAAGACGACGTGGGCCTGACCAAGTTCCGCGTGGTGGTGAAGCGCCAGGGCAGCGCGCGCGAGCCGTGGACCAAGGATCTGCTCGAGCTCCCCGGCGGGCTGGCGGCGGCGCGCGGCAAGGGTGAGTTCACTATCGCAGAGACGGGCGCGCGCCCGGGGGATCGCCTGAGCGTGTACGTGGAGGCCCTCGACAACGACGTGGTGAGCGGGCCCAACGTTGGGCGTTCGGGCACGCGCGTGCTCACCGTGTTCTCGGCCGCCGAGCAGCACCGGCGCGTCACCGAGCGGCTCGAGGACGTGCTCGACAAGATGATCGACGCGCTCGGCGACGAGCTGGAGGCGCCGGTGCCCGAGGGAGGCGCCGCCGAGGGCGCGGCCCAGCGGCGCGACGTCGACCGTCACCGCCAGCTCGAGGCGCGGCACGGGGCGCTGCAGCAGGCGCTCGACGACGCGCTGGCGGCGCTCGCCGAGGATCGCCTGGCGCCGGCGGCCACCCGGCGCGCGCTCGCCAACCTCAAGGTGGCGCAGGCGAGCTTGCTGGCCGCAAAGAAGCGCACGCTGGCGCAGCTGGTCCAGCTCACCGACGGCGGCAAGGCCGCGAGCCCGGCACCATGGCGGCGCCTTGCCGCCGATCAGCGCGCCCTGGTGGAGCGCCTCGAGAAGGACGTGCTCTACCTCGAGGATCTGTTGGCGCGCGAGAAGCTCGCCGAGGCGCGGCAGATCGCCGAAGACCTCAAGCGCGCTCAGGAAGATCTGAAGGCGCTCATCGACCAGTTCAAGAAGTCCGGCGATCCCCAGGTGCGCAAGGCGCTACTCGAGGAGATCGCGCGCATGAAGCAGCAGATGAGCGAGCTGATGGGCAAGCTGGCGCAACTGCAGCGCGACCTGCCCGATGAGTTCCTCAACGACGAGGCCTTCAAGGGCGACGAGCTGATGAAGGGCGCGCAGGACATCGATCAGCTGATCGAGGAGGGCAAGCTCGACGAGGCCGCCGCAGCGCTCGAGCGCATGCTCGAGCAGACACAGAAGATGATGGAGGGCCTCGACGAGAGCGGCGAGCAGTTCGGCGGCGACGAGTACCGCGAGCTGCGCGAGAAGATGCAGCGCTTCTCCGACGAGCTGCAGGCCCTCGAGCGCGGGCAGCGCCAGGTGCTCGATGGCAGCCAGGCGCTGATGGAGCGCGCCACCAAGGCGGCCGAGGAGCGCCTCAAGGGCAAGCTCGAGCGCGCGCTGGCAGAGGTGAAGAAGAAGGTCGAGCGCGCGCGCGAGCAGCTACGCTCCGTCGAGCAAGACGCGCTGTTCTCGCACGAGAACGAGGACCGGGCCTTCGCCGAGGCGCGCACCGAAGATCTCGATCGCGCGCTCGACACCGGCGATCTCGAGGACGCCGCCGCCACCGCGGAGGAGGCCGAGATGGCGGCCCGCTCTGCCGAGCGCTCGGTCACCGACCGCACGCGCGGGCGCTTCGGCGCGCGCGACAAGGCCACGCTCGACGCCAAGGCGGCGCTGGAGCGCGCCCGTGGCGAGCTCGAAGCGGCGCGCAAGGAGCTGCGCGAGCTGACCCCCGACCCGCAGGCCATGATGAGCGCGGCCGATCGGCAGCGTCTCCAGCGTGACGCCGACACGCAAGCGCAGCTCGAGGAGGGCGCCGAGCGCTTGGGGCGCTTGATGGACGAGATCGGCAAGGAGGCGCCGGTGTTTGGCCCCGAGCACAAGCAGCGCGTCGACCAGGCGCGCCAAGAGATGCAGCGCGCGGGCGCGCAGATGAAGCGCGGCGACGTGCGCGGCGCGCGCAGCTCGCAGCGTGCGGCCATGCGACAGCTCGCCAAGCTGGCCGACGACCTGCAACAGATGGGGCAAGGGCAGGGCCAGGGCGGCATGCCGATGCCCCTGCCCGGCGGCGGCAGCCCCGGCGCCGAGGACCACGGCGCCGATGGTGCGCGCGGCTCCGCGTCGACGGAGAAGGTCGAGATCCCCGACGGCAACGACTTCAAGGTGCCCGACGCGCAGCGCAAGGACATCATCGAGGCCATGCGCGAGGGCGCGCCCAGCGATTGGATGCAGGAAGTGCGGCGCTACTACGAGAAGCTCATCCAATGACGACGTCGACGACGCTCCGGTGCGCGCTGGTGGCGGTGGCGCTCGCGGCCGCCGCGTCGGCGCCCGCGCGCGCCGGCGCCGGCGAGGTGGGCGAGCGCATCGCGCGCGTGCAGGCGCTCCTAACCGACTGGCAGCTCGACGAGGCCGCCGCTATCGCCGAAGAGCTCGAGCGCGAGCTGCCCGACGTGCCGCCGGTGCAGGCGGTGGTGGGCGCGGTGCGCTTTCATCAAGGCGACTACGAGGGCGCCGTGCGCCTGTTGCGGCGCGCCTCGGAGGGTGGCGACACGGTGCCGCTCTTGCCGCTGGCGCAAAGCACGCTGGCCGAGACTCGGGGCTTCGTGGCGGCTGAGAGCGCGCACTTCGTGGTGCGCGTGCCGCCGGGCAAAGACGAGCTGCTGCAGCCCATCGCGCTCGAGGCGCTCGAGGCTGCGTACGGCGCCATCGGCGCCGCCTTCGACTACCGGCCACAGCGCAAGATCGTCGTGGATATCCTGCACGACGCGCGCGGGCTCGCCTCGGTGTCGACGCTGACGGAGAAAGAGATCGAGACCAGCGGCACCATCGCCATCTGCAAGTTCAACCGCTTGATGGCCACGAGCCCCAAGGCGCTGGCGCGCGGCTACTCCTGGCTCGACACGCTGGCGCACGAATTCGTGCACCTGGTGGTGAGCGAGAAGAGCAAGAACAACGTGCCGGTGTGGCTGCACGAGGGCCTGGCCAAGTACAACGAGACGCGTTGGCGCGGCGCGCCCGGCTTGGCGCTCGAGCCCGCCAGCGAGAACCTGCTGGCGGCGGCGCTCAAGAAGGACACGCTCATCACCTTCGAGCAGATGCATCCGTCGATGGCCAAGCTGCCCTCACAGAAAGACGCCGCGCTCGCGTTCGCCGAGGTGTTCACGGTGGTCGAGATGCTCGACCAGCCGCGCGCCGCGCCGAACGCGCGGCCCTTCGCCACCGCGCTCCTCGAGTCGTTGCGCGGCGGGGCCACGCTCGATCAGGCGCTGACGGCGGCCACCGGCGGCGACCTCGCGGCCCTGCAGCGCCAGTGGCGCGCGTACCTCAAGACGCGCGCGTTCCACCTGGTGCCCGGCGCCGAGCCCAAGCGGCTCACCTTCGTCAAAGACGCGCGCAAGGGCGGCGCCACCGTCGACGAGCACGAGGACGAGGCCGCGCTCGACGAGGCCAAGGGCAAGTCGGGGCGGCAGTTCGTGCGCTTGGGCAACCTATTGCGCGCCAAGCGGCGGCTGCGCGCGGCCACGGTGGAGTACCAGAAGGCGGTGACGCAGGTGGGTCTGCACAGCCCCGCGCTGCACAACCGCCTCGCCGGCGTGTACCTGGAGCTTGGCGAGGTCGACGCCGCCAAGAAGGCGCTGGCCGACACGCTCGGCGCCTTCCCCACGGATCCCCAAACGCACGTGCTGCTCGGGCGCGTGGCGCTGCGCGGCAAGGAGTGGGCCGCGGCTCGTCGTCACTACGAGCAGGCGAGCTGGGAGGCGCCGTTCAACCCCGAGATCCACATGGCGCTGCACACGGTGGCGGTGGAGACCAAGGACACGGTGTTGGCAGCACGCGCGCAGCGCGCCCTCGAGCTCTTGTCGGGCGCGCAGCGCTCGTCGTCGGTGGTGCCGGCGCAGGCCAAGGAGGGTGCGCCCTTCGGCATCCTCGAGGTGCGCTCGCGACCGTGGGGGCGCGTGCTGCTCGACGGCGTCGACACCGGTGTCACCACGCCGCTGGTCGACTACCGCGTGACGCCAGGGCCCCATCGCGTGCGGCTGCTCGACCCCGTCACGGGCCGCGAGCAAGGACGGGGCGTCGAGATCAAGCCCGGCGAGATCCTGCGCCTCGAGCTCGAGCTCGAGGAGCTCGACGAGCAGGAGCGCCGCGCGCTGGTGGAGGCCGAGGAGCGCCTGGTGCGCCCGGTGCTGCCCGCGCCCAAGCGCCCCGCGCCGCCCGCGCACCCGACCCGACCGCCCGCACCCTGGGAGGAGCCCGACGAGGAGCCGCCCCTGGTGCCGCTCCCGCCAGGCCCGCCTTGAAAGCGTCCGGGGGCGCGGCACACTCGCCCCCGATGCGTGCACAGCTCCCGTCGACGCCCCTGGCCCTGGTGCTTGTTTCCTGCGCGGCGGTGCTTGGCGCGTGCGGGCCCGATCGCAACGTCGACCTCGATGACGATCCTCGCGTACGCGGCGAGGGCGAAGGAGAGGGTGAGGGCGAGGGCGAAGGCGAAGGGGAGATCGACGACAACGCGGGCACGCCCTGCACCATCGGCAGCGGCGCCGAGTGTGACGCGGGCTTGGTGTGCCTCTCCGAGGTGCTCGATCCCATGAGCGGCACCTGCCGCCGGCCTTGTGCCACCGTCGATGCCTCGGGCAACGTGTCGGCAGACGACCCCACGCGCTGCGAGGCCGGCGAGAGCTGCCAACAGGTCGTGTGGGTGGGTGACACCGGCTTCATGGGCTACGTGCCCGTGTGCATGCCGCAGGTCACCGAGCGCGACGCGCCCTGCTTCGCCTTCCTCGACCCCGACGCATGCAGCGATGGGCGCCTGTGCGACCTGGTCGAGGTGCAGGCGGCGCCCGACGGCTCCACCGACCTGCTCCTCGCCACGCGCTGCAAAGACGACTGCCCGCTCGGCGCGTCCGCCGCTGCGGCCTCGTGCGGCGCGGGCGAGGTGTGCGGCCGGCCCTTCTACCAGCTCGCCATCGAGTCGACGCAGCAGGGGCCAAGCGGCGACCTCGCCTGCGATCTCGAGGCCTGCACCGGCGGGCGGCCCTGCGTGTGCAACGACGCCGAGGGCTTCGAGTGCATCGCGCTGACCACCGGGGCGCGCTGCGCGCGCCTGTACGGCCACTGCGGCGACCCGGTGCGGGCGGCGAGCTCCGCGGAGCTCTCGGCGTACGAGGTTCCCCCCGAGGCCACCTGCCGCGACGTCGACGAGCATCGCCTGTGCGACAACCGCGCCTACGCCGGCATGAGTGATCCGCCCGCCAGCGCCTGCGTGCTCGGCATGAACTACTACGCGGACGTCTACGACCCGCTCTCCGGCATGTGCTTCAACGTCTGCCACCAAGACCGCGCCGACTGGGACTACGACGAGGACATCTTCACCCAGGCCGGCTTCGGCGTGGGCCCCTTCGGCCTCGGCGAAGGGAACATCAGCGGCACCTGCGCTGCCGGTGAGGTGTGCGACTTCGAGATGGGCAGCCGCGTCCAGGTGCTCTACGACCCCGACTACACGACCTGCGTGAGCGCCGACTGCCCCATCGGCGACGAGTGCCCTGCGTGCCCCACGGGTATGCGCTGCCGCTACGGTTACTGCGCCTACGTGCCAGGCGTCTGTGCGCCCGCCCCCGCAGAAGGTGAAGGCGAGGGCGAAGGCGAGGGTGAAGGCGAGGGTGAAGGCGAGGGTGAAGGCGAAGGTGAAGGTGAAGGTGAAGGTGAAGGTGAAGGTGAAGGTGAAGGTGAAGGTGAAGGTGAAGGTGAAGGTGAAGGTGAAGGTGAAGGCGAAGGCGAAGGCGAAGGCGAGGGTGAGGGCGAGGGTGAGGGCGAGGGTGAGGGCGAGTAGCGGCCTCAGCTCCCGTAGCGCTCCACCACCTTGGTGATGCGCTCCACGAACGCCGCTTTGTGGTGACGCTCCCAGTTCTTCCATGTGGAGAAGGTGGTGGGATCGCCAACACCGTCGACGAACACGCGGCCGTCGAGGTGGTCGCACTCGTGCTGGAAGGTGCCGGCGCTGACGCCCTTCACCTCCACGTCGTGGGGCTGGCCCTGCCGGTCGAGGTACTGCACGCGCACCCGCGCATGGCGCTGCACCACGCCGCGCAGATCGGGCACCGACAGGCAGCCCTCGTAGTTGTCGAAGCGCTCGTCGCCGATGGGCGTGAGCGTGGGGTTCACCAGCACCGTGAGCGGGATGGGTGGCTTGTAGGGGTAGCGCGGGTTGTTGCCCTTGACCTCGATGACGGCCACGCGCACGGGGGTGAACACCTGCGGCGCGGCGATGCCGGCGCCGTCGGCGTCGCGCATGGTCTCGATGAGGTCGTCGATGAAGCCCTGCCAGCGCGCGCTCGCTAGCTCGTCGGTG
Source organism: Deltaproteobacteria bacterium (assembly GCA_020850995.1). Taxonomy (GTDB): domain Bacteria; phylum Myxococcota; class UBA727; order UBA727; family VGSZ01; genus JACOUT01. The sequence continues at coordinate 16,659 of JADZDP010000160.1, read as the reverse complement.
GAGAGCTCGCGGGCCCGTTGGCGCAGCACCGGCTCCCCGAGTGTCGCGATCTTGAGGATGGACATGGCTGCACCATAGCGACGCCGCTGGCTCCGGGTGTAGCCTTCGGCCCATGGGGCTTGGCAACAGGAGAGCGCAATCAGCGCAGGCCGCGGCCGCGCTCTGGGCCTTGGCCGCCGTGGCGGCCACCACCTCCGGCGCCACGCCCGCCCTAGCGGCGCCGGACGCGGTGGCCACGCCGGCGCCGCCCCCCGACGCGCCTCCCCCCGTCCCCGCGGCGCGGCCGATCCTGCGCATCGCGCTCCCCGACCTGCAGCTCACCGAGGTGCCGCCGCGCTGGGGCACGCTCATCGCGCACTCGCTGGCGCTGGAGCTGCGCAAGCTCGAGCACACCAGCGTCATCACCGACGAGGAGATCCGCGCGCTCTTGGAGCACGAGGCAGAGAAGCAACTGCTGGCGTGCGCGCAAGAGAGCTGCTTCTCCGAGCTCGCGGACGCCCTCGGCGTCGACGCCATCATCATCGGCACCGTCGCCATCGTGGGTGACCAACACGTGTTCGGTATCAAGCGCCTCGACCCGGTGAACGCGCGCGTCGTCGGCCAGGTGACCCGCCGCTTCCAGGCGGGAAACGGCGAGGAGCTCTTGGTGGCCATCGGCCCCGCCGTGGCGGAGCTGTTCGCCGACGTGCCGCTGCGCGCGGGGAAGACGCGCGGCGTGGCCAAGGAGGTGGCGCAGCGGCTGAACCCGCCGCCCTTGCCCCCGTGGGTGGTGGTGGCCGGCGCCAGCACCGCCGGGGCCGCTGCCGTGGGCAGCTTGGCCACGGCGCTCTTGAACCTGATCCAGGCTGAGGATCTCGCGCGCTACAAGGCGTCGGCCAACCCCTTCGTCATCGCCACCTTCAACGACAAGCGAGGTGCGGTGGACGCGAGCGCCATCGCCACCTGGAGCCTGGCCGGCGCTGCCGTTGCCATTGGTGCTGCCACTGGCGTTGCCGCGCTCTTCACCGACTTCTCCGAGAGCGCCACTGCCGCGGAGGGCCCATGAGGCGCGTCGACCTGATCGCCGCAGGAGCCGCGCTCCTCACGGCGGCCTGCCTGGCCGATCCCACGCTGCCGGAGGACGTGGGCGGACGCACGCCGTGTAGCGACACCAGCGATTGCCCTGAGGGCCATACCTGCCCCACGACGGAGGGCACGCAGCTCGCCCGCTGCGTACCCACGGCGCGCGCCGCTTGCGGCAACGACGTCCTCGATGAGCTCGAGCAGTGTGACGACGGCAACTGGATCGACGGCGACGGCTGCCGCGCCGACTGCAGCGCAGAGCGCTGTGGCGATGGCCGCGTGGACGCGGGCGAGGACTGCGACGAGGGTGGCGCCAGCCCCACCTGCAGCGCGCTGTGCACGAGCGTGGTGTGCGGCGACCTGATCATCGAGGCGCCCGAGATCTGCGACGACGGCAACACCGTGGGCGGGGACGGCTGCTCCATCGACTGTCTCCACCTGGAGTACTGCGGCAACGATCTGCTCGATCCCGGCGAGGCCTGCGACGACGCCAACCACGTGAGCGGCGATGGCTGCCGCGCCGACTGCGCCAAGGTGGAGGTCTGTGGCGATCGCATCGTCGACGAGGGCGAGGAATGCGACGATGGCAATGCCAACCCTTCTGACGGCTGCCATCAGTGCGCGCAGCCCGTGTGGACGGCGCGCGTGCTCACGGGCTTGGGCGAGAGCGGCGGCGATCCCCTGGCGCTGCACCTCTCCAACGTCCCGTCCGGCGCCTACGACCGGAGCGGACGCGTGCTCTTCGCCGACGGCATCGCGCGCCTCTGGCGCATCGAGGCGCAGGCACCCGCCGGGCCTGCCGGCGATCGCCTGCTGAGTGTAGTGGGCACGGGCAGCTACGGCTTCAGCGGCGACGGCGGCCCGGCCACCGGGGCGACCATCGACGCGCCCTTCGGCTTCGACCTCGACGACGCCGGGCGCATCTTCCTGGCCGATACCTTGAACGCTCGTGTGCGCCTCATCGACACCGACGGGGTCATCTCCACCATCGCCGGTACTGGCACCCATGCATCGTCTGGCGATGGAGGTCTCGCGGTGCTCGCCGAGGTGCATGGCCCGGTCGACGTAGCGCTCGATCGGTTCGGCGACCTCTTCGTGGCCGAGCGCGACAACTGCCGCGTGCGCAAGATCGCCGGCGTTGTGCACCCCTCGACGGCGACCATCAGCACGGTGGCTGGCGGCGACTGTGGCGACGCCGACTACATCAGCCCAAGCGGCCTCGCGGTGGATGAGGACGGGTCGCTCTACATCGCCGATCGAGACCGTGCGGTGGTGTGGCGGCTCACGCACGGCGCGAGCGGGCCGGGCTCGTCGGCGCTGACGCGGGTCGCCGGCGTACTCGACGTCGTGGGACAACCGATTGCCGGCGTCGCCACGGCGGTGACGCTGGGGGCGCCCAACGACGTCGCCGTCGAAGGCGACAACCTGTACATCGCCGACAGGATGAACCACCAGATCCTGCTGGTCGTCGACGGAGCGCTCACGGTCTACGCCGGCAGCTCCGAGGAGGGCTTCGCCGGCGACGGCGGGCCGGCAGCGAGCGCGCGCCTCTCGCGCCCGATGCGCGTGGCCGCGCGCGGGGGGCGGCTGTTGGTGAGTGACACCAACAACCGCCGGCTGCGCGAGATCGACGCCGACGGCGTCATCCGCACCCTTGCGGGCAGGGGCCCCTCGCCGCGCCCGCAGCACGCCGTCGCGACCTCCCTCGCCGTGGACGGCGCCGGCGACGCGTACCTCGGTGACCTCTACCAGGCGGTGCTGTGGAAGGTGGCGCGCGACGGCACCACCTCGGTGGTCGCGGGCATCGGCAGCGCGGGCTACGACGGCGAGGGGCTGCCCGCGGTCACTAGCAGCATCTCGAATGTCACGAGCATCGCCTTCGACGCCAGCGGCGCCCTGGTGCTGGCCGAGCCCGCCCTGGCGCGCCTGCGGCGCATCGCCGCCGACGGCAGCATCAGCACCCTCGCCGGCAACGGGGCGCACGAGCCCCTCGCCCTCGACGGCGAGCTCGCCACTGGTCCCTTGGGCGAGGTCGACACGGTTGCGCTCGACCCCACCACCGGGCTCCTGTGGTTCTCGGCGCGAGGGCAATTCACCATCCGGCGCATCAACGCCGACAGCACGCTCAGCACCATGGTGGGCACTGGCGTCGAGGGCTTCGCGGGGGACGGCGGAAGCGGCGCCCTGGCGGAGCTTGGTCTGCCCGCCGACCTCGCCTTCACCGACGAGGGCATCTTGCTCTTCGCCGATCCGCGCAACCAGCGCGTGCGCTCCTACGATCCAGTGCTCGACCTCGTCGACACCGTGGCGGGCACGGGCGATTGGGCGTTCAACGGCGACGGCATCAACGCGCGCACGGCGAACCTCGATGGCCCAGAGCGCATCACCGTGGCCGCCGACGGCGCCATCCTCATTGCGGCGTGGGGCCAGCGTCGGGTACGCCGCGTAGACAGCGACGGCCTCATCAGCACGGTGGCCGGCGACGGCAGTGACGACCTCATTGGAGATGGCGGGCCGAGCGCGGCCGCGCACGTCATCGCGCCCCGGGGCCTACGCGCCGATCGCTCGTCGGGGGCCGCCGTGGGCGACCTGGTGCTGGCCGACTTCGACGACGACCGCGGCGTGCTGCGCCGCGTGCGCAGCGACATCATCGACAGCGTCAACGCCCTCTTCGCCGAGGGCCTGGGCCCCCTCGACCGCGGCGCGCTGGCCACGCCACCCGCCTTCGTGTCGCTGGCCCCGGTGGCGAGCGACGTCGTGCTGGTGGCGGGCGGCGAGAGCGGGCTCCTCGAGCGCGTCACGGTCGACGCCGCGCTCCTTGGCGGCGGCGCCATCGACATCGCCGCCGCCCGCCCCGACGGCTTCGTGCTCGGCGCCGACGCGGCCGCGGGCGGCGATCCCTTCCCCGTGGGCGGCGAGGCGCGCGCCCGCTACCTCGATCGCTTCGGCGACGCCTGCGGCATCGCCTTCGACGGCGTGGACGCCGTCTACGTCGCCGACCGCGCGCGCGCCGTCATCGCGCGCGTGCGCCTGGTGGACGTCGACGACCCGAGCAGCTGGACCGTGGCGCTGGTGGCCGGCGCGCTCGACGATCGCCGCCACGTCGACAGCGCCGATGGCCCGGCGCGCTTCGTGGGCCCCTGCGGCTTGGCCCTCGACGCCACGGCCCACGCGCTCTTCGTCGCCGACGCCGATGACGCCACCGTGCGTCGCGTGGACCTCGACGACGGCAACGTGGTCACGCTCTTCGGCGTAGCCGGGCTGGTTGGCAGCGACGAAGACCTGCTCGATGAACCGAGCGCCCTCGTCGTCGACGCGCAAGGGGCGCTCTTCGTGGCCGACACGGGCAACCACCGCGTGCGCCGCATGTCGGTGGCCGGCGACACCGTGGTCGAGGTGGTCGACGTGCTCGGCACCGGCGAGGCCGCGTCGGCTGGTGATGGCGCGCCGGCGCGCACCTTCCCCGTGGAGGCGCCGCGCGGCTTGGCGATCGACGCGCACGGCAACCTGCTCGTCAGCTCCACGCGCACCGTGCGCCTCGTTACTGCCGACGCCGAGGATGTCGTCGACGGCAGCGGCGCGGTCTTGACGCTCTTCGGCCAGGCGCCGCGCGACACCTTTCCGGCAAACAGCACCTTCTGTTTGGCCGGCGTCGGCGCGCCCAGCGACGGCGTGGTGCGTGTGGTCGACGCCTGCCAGGGCTCCCTGGTGGAGCTCACGCGAGCGCCGTAGCGAGCGCGGCGCAGCCCCTCAATCCTCGTGCTCCTCCTTGGGCACAGCGCCGTCGTGGCCCGCCCCTTGGGGGAGCGCGGCCCCCGACGCGAAGACCTGCGCGGCCCCGTGCTGGTAGACGAGCTCGCCGCCCGCCTGACCGGCCCGGTACCCGAGCCCCGCCACGCCCAAGGTGCCGAGGGCGGCCACCGCGGCCAGCGGCAGGCCCGGCCGCCGCGATGCCGTCAGCGCGGCGCCGATCATCAGCGCGAAGAGCCCGGCCGCTGTCCAGGTGAAGAGCTCCGCTGCCTCCTCGTGCTCATGGATGATCTTGCCCGAGACGACCTTCTCCACTCGCTCCTCGTCGCCCTCGCCAGAGCGCATGGCCATGACGCTCGAGAGCACCAGCACGCCTTGCAGCCCCACCGCCATGAGCCAGGCGCGGGAGGGCAGCCACTGGCGCCACCAGGCGAGCAGCAGGCCGCCAGCGATGAGCGGCATCAGCACGGCGAGGGCCATGGGCAGGTGCACGATCTTCGGGTGCATGGGCAGCTCGAACATGGCGTTGCTCCTTTATCGAGGTGCCGCGCGTCGCGCGGTCACCAGTACATCGCACAGCTCGCACCATGTACACGTCCCGCCGATCCGACCAGTCGCCAGATGCAGCAGTTGCGCAAATTCAGGTGCTTGGCTTCGCGCCCTCCGGATCCGGCGCGCCCCTGCCGCGGCGGACGAGCGCCGCACCCTGCCTTCGCGCCCTTCGGGCTTGAGCCGTGCTCTCTTCGCGCTTGCAGGACGGAGCCGCCATGACCGATCAGCGAGATCTTCCCTACGAGCTCATGCAGGAGGGTGACGCCAAGCCCGTCAAGAGCTGGACCAAGGGAGTGCCCTTCGAGGCCGAGGCGCGCGCGCAGCTCCAGCGCGTGGCGCGCCTGCCCTTCGTGCACCGCCACGTGGCGGTGATGCCCGACGTCCATGCCGGCAAGGGCGCCACCATCGGCTCGGTCATCCCCACGAGGGGCGCCATCATCCCAGCCGCCGTGGGCGTGGACATCGGCTGCGGCATGTCGGCGGCGCGCACCACGCTGAAGGCAGGCGATCTGCCCGACGAGCTCAAGGGCCTGCGCGGTGCCATCGAGCGCGCTGTGCCGGTGGGCGCCGGCGCCCATGACCTCGCCGCGCTCCCCGTGGCCGTGGCCGGTGCCTGGTCCGAGCTCAAGGGGCGCTTCGACGCCGTCGTGGCCAAGCACCCGGTGGTGGCAAAGAGCAACAACGCGGTGCACATCGGCACCCTGGGCACCGGCAACCACTTCATCGAGCTCTGTCTCGACGAGGAAGACCGGGTGTGGGTGATGTTGCACTCGGGCTCGCGCGGCGTGGGCAACAAGATCGGCTCCTACTTCATCGAGCGCGCCAAGGAGGAGATGCGCCGCTGGTTCATCGCGCTGCCAGACGCGGACCTCGCCTACCTGCCGGAGGGCTCGGCGCTCTTCGACGACTACGTGGAGGCCGTGCACTGGGCGCAGGACTTCGCCAAGGTGAACCGCGCGCTGATGATGCGCGCCACGCTCGAGGCGCTGGCGGCCACGAGCGTCTTGCCGCCCTTCAGCGTCGACGAGGGTGCGGTGAGCTGCCACCACAACTACGTGGAGAAGGAGCATCACTTCGGCGCCGACGTGTGGGTGACCCGCAAGGGCGCGGTGCGCGCGCGCCGGGGCGAGCTCGGCATCATCCCCGGCTCCATGGGTGCCAGGAGCTTCATCGTGCGCGGCAAGGGCGAGGCCGAGAGCCTGTGCTCCTGCTCCCACGGCGCGGGCCGACTCATGTCGCGCACCGAGGCCAAGAAGCGCTTCTCGGTGGAGGACCACCGGCTCGCCACGGCGGGCGTGGAGTGTCGGAAGGACGAGGGCGTCATCGACGAGACGCCGGGTGCGTACAAGCCCATCGACGCGGTCATGCGGGCTCAGGCAGACCTGGTGGAGGTGGTGCACACCTTGCGGCAAGTGGTGTGCGTCAAGGGTTGAGGAGGGGCCTGCCGCCGAGAAGCAGGGCTGCGAGGGGGGCTCTGCGTGGGGAAGCGCGCCCACGCGCATGGCACGAATCTCGCTGCGCACGATCTCGCCGGTCGAGGCGCCGGCGGCGAGGCACCCATGGCGACATTCCCTGCAGAGATCGAGCGGCGCGCTGGCGGCGAGGTGGGGGAGCGCACGCGGACGACGCACGCCGCGCTGTGCCTCCTCGCACCCTGGCTTAGCGAGCACGGTCGTCGCGCCGCGGCGCTGCGCGGCGCAGATGCGACGGCGCTGCAGCCGGGCGAGGAGGCGGCAACGAGCGTGGCCGACCTCGTGGATCGGGTGGCCGCGCGCGCGCAGGTCCCGCGCTGTCGCGCGGCTGAGGTGGCTGGCGTCGTCGCCGCCGTGCTCGGCGAGGGGGAGGATCCCCGGCGCTTCCTCGCGGCCGACTGTCCGGCGGAGCTGGTGGATCTCTTCGTTGTGCACCAAGGGGCCTACGAGATTCCGCGCGCGCCGCCGCACCCGGGCGCGGCCATGCTCCTCGACGTGCGGCGCACGCTCTCGTCGGCGAACCCCTGGCCGCGCCACGCGCTGGCCCAGGCGCACCCCACGGCGCAGCGCGGCTCCGTCGCCGACGCGGCGCCCCACGGTGAGCGCAAGCTCTCGTCGGGCGCGAGCAGCCTCGAGCGCGGGCATCGGACGCTTGCCACGGGCGCGCCCAAGGGTGAGCCCGTGCACTGACGCGCTCGCGTCGAGGCGCGCGCTCCCACAAGGAGCTCGCTGCGGCTGCGGTCACGCACCGGTCGCCGCGAGGCTACGAGCGCGTCGGTCGCCGGGCTATCGTTCGCCGATGCCCGAGCTGCGCACCCGCCTCGTCCACCAGCGTCCCACCACGCGCTCGACGCGTGACCCGCACAAGACCGAGCGCATCGTCGTCGGCCAGATAGGGAGCACGCAGCGACCAGTGGGCACCACGCCGGGCGAGCGCCGCTCCCTCGACCCCATCACTGGGGCCAGCACCGCGACCACGCCGTCGACGGGGACCGGCGGTCAGAGACCGCTCCGCGTTCGACTCGAGGCAGGGCACGGCACCAAGCCCATGAACCAACACGAGCTGCGCGCGCACGTGCGCGTGAACGGCAAGCTGCAGCAGGTCAGCTTCGAGCACGCATTGCCCTCGGCGCCCACCACGGCCCCCGGTGCCTACGGAACGGTGAGCGCCGAGGCCGTCGACAAGGCGTGGAAGAAGGCGCTCGACGTCAGGGCCAAGCACGTGGAGCTCTTGCTCACGAACCCCAGTGCCATCCCCGCCGCGGCGCCCGTGACACCGGAGGACGGCTCGGTGCGCGTCGCCGCCTACCACATGGGCTTCGGCGCCATGGACCAGGCGGTTGAGCGCTTCATCGAGCAGATGGCCGACATCGGCCGCGTCGAGGGCTTTCGCGCCGTGGTGCGCCTGCACGCCGGCAGTGAGAAGTACCTGCGGCAGATGCTCGGGCGCGAGGAGGAGAACAACACCACGGTGGTGAAGATCGACACCTACCACGACATCTGGAGCGAGGACGCCGCCGAGGTGCACCGCGACCGCAGCATCGGCGTGCCGCCGCCGATGCCCGCGGGCATGAACCCGAGCGCCGAGATCCTGAAGGCGCGCATCGAGCGCTACTGTCCCGGCGTGGCGGTGCCCAACACCGATGACAGCGCCAAGCTCTACGCCGTGCTCAAGCACCACGCCCCCGAGGCCTGCTACGGCGTGCTCGGCCAGGTGTTCGCGCGCGACGCGCAGCTCACCTTCGTGGGGCTCGCGCTGGCGGCGGGCAAAGAGGTGCGCGCCAACCTGTGCGCCGTCGAGGGCGGCAACATGTTGGTGGGCACCGGCAAGAACGGCAGCACCCACGCCTTCGTGGGGCGCGACTCCTTCGAGCTGTCGAAGCGCATGCTGAAGCAGGAAGTGGGCGCGGCGCGCGCGACACAGGTGACCGACGCGCTGGTGATGACGGCGCTGTGCAAGGATCTCGGCGTGCCCGTGGAGCAGATCCACGTCGTGGAGCAGCCGGCCGACTACCACCTCGACGTGAAGATGATCCCCATCGCTCCGGGTGAGCTCATCGTCAACGACTCGGTGAGCGCCATCAAGCGCGAGATCGAGTGGGCCCGCGCCGACCACGCGCGCAAGGAGCCCAAGCCGCCGCGCAATCCCACCGCGCGCGCCAACGAGAACTACCGGCTCGATCGCGAGGCGTGGGTCGATCGTGGCAAGGACATGGCTGAGCGTATCAAGGCCCTTGAGGAGTCCGCCGCGCGCAATGCCAAGGGCGAGGCGCGCGCGCAAGCCGACATCGAGAAGGCGGGCTTCAAGGTGCATCGCGTGGCGGCCGTCTTTCCCTGGGGCGTCATGCAGCCCATGAGCTTCCTCAACGCCGAGCAGGGGCGCGGCAAGGATGGGCAGCGCTTCTACATCGCCCTTGGGGGCGACGCGCGCGGCGAGAAGGCCTTCCTGCAGGACCTGAAGGCCATCGGTGTCGACGTCGCGCGTTGGTACTTCCTCGACCGCGAGCTGACCTTCAACACGCTGCAGGCGGGCGGCGGCATCAACTGCCGCTGCAAGCCCGAGGCAGCGGTGGCGTAGGGCGCGCGCCCGCGGTGCACCCGCGGCGGAGTCCGCGACGCCGCATGCAGCACCACGCGGCTCCAGCGGTCGGGCGTGCTGGGGGATGGTGGCCTGCAGCCCCTTCCCCGCGCGACGGGCGCGCGAAGCGCGCCCGTCGCTCAAGGTGGTGACCCCAAGGGGAATCGAACCCCTGTCTGCAACGTGAGAGGCTGCCGTCCTAGACCGCTAGACGATGGGGCCTCGCGGGACGATCGGTAGCAGACCCGGCCCCTCTGTCAACCGCCCGCGCGCTCCTCAGCGGAACTCCACCTCGACCCGCGCGACCTCGCCGGGCTTGACGGTGACGGTGCGCCGCTCCTCGCGGCCGCGGTTCTTGAGCGTCAGCGTGTACTCGCCCGCCACCACCTCCACGTCGTGGTAGGGCGTGGAGCCGCGCGACTCGGTGCCGAGGAAGATCTCGGCGTAGGGCGTGGCGCGCACCTTGATGCGCCCCTTGGGGAGCGCGCCGTAGTCCGCCACGCCGTTCGCGATGGGCACCTTGGAGCGCCCGCCACGCTTGCGGTCGACGGCGCTCAGGTAGGCCGTGCCGCGCTTGAGCTTGACGCTCAGGTTGCCGCTGCCGAGTGCGTCGTTGCCGTCGAGCCAGCGCACGGCCGCGGGCGCGCGCAGCTCGACCTCCTCCAGGCTCGGCGCGAGCTTGGCGCGCTTGCCGCGACCGCGCTCGGTCGGCGCGGAGCGCTCGGGAGCCGACGCAGGCGCCTCGGGATCGAGCGGCGGCAGCTCGGGCAGGTCGACGGGCTCGAGCTCGGGACGCACCACCAGCGGTCCGGGGCGCAGTGCTGGCGCGGCGCCGCGGGGATGGTCGGCGCCGTCGCGCAGCGCCAGCCATGCCACGCCTACGCCGAGCACGAGCGAGCCCATCGCTCCCGCTGCGACCAGCGGCGCACGTCGCCGGCGCGTCGCCCGCGGTACGTCGACGCTGGCCTGGTGCGGCGTGGGCACCGCCGTGAGGTCCATGGCCTTGCCGACGTCGAGCGACGGCACCGAGGGGACGAAGCCCGAGGTGTCGGGGTCATCCTCGGCGCTGGGTCCGTCGTCCGCGCGCAGCATCTCGGTGACGAAAGGCTCGACGACGTTGTGGCGCGCCACCAAGGCCCAGCGCAAGGCCTCGTGCACGGCGGTGGCGTCGTGCGGGCGCTGTGCTGGGTCGCGCGCGATCATCTTGCGGATGAGCGTGTCGACGCGCTCGGGCAGGCTTGGGTTGATGCTGCGCGGCGACGGCGGCGATTGCTCGACGATGGCCTGCAGCGTGACGATGTCGTTGGCGCCGGCAAAGGGACGCCGCCCGGTGACCAGCCAGTAGAAGGTGACGCCGAGCGCGTAGATGTCGGTGAGCGCCGTGGCCTCGGCGCCGCGCACCAGCTCCGGCGCCATGAAGGGCACCTTGCCCTTGAGCTCGCCGGTGCGCGTGACGCTCTCCGAGTCGACGCCCTTGGCGATGCCGAAGTCGAGCACCTTGGTCACGGCGCCGTCGCGCGTGATCATCAGGTTGTCGGGGCTGACGTCGCGGTGCACCAGCCCCTCCCGGTGCGCATGCGCGAGCCCCAGTGCCGCATCGGCGATGGCGCCCGCGCACAGCTCGAGCGGCAGCGCGCGCTTCAGCGTCCAGGCACGGCGCGCCAGCTTGTGCAGGCTGATGCCGTCGACGAACTCCATGGCGATGTAGGGCGGGCCATCGTCGGAGCCGAGCTCGAGCACCTGGACGACGTTGGTGTGCGAGAGCCGCGCCGCCAGCGAGGCCTCGCGCTGGAACATCTTGCGGTAGCGCACGCTCCGCGCCAGGTGCGGAAACAGCACCTTGACCACGACGACGCGCTCGAAGCCGCTCGGCCCCTGCTGCTTGGCGCGGAACACCTCGGCCATGCCGCCGGCACCGAGCTGCTCGACGAGCAGATAGCGGCCAAGCTGCGTGGGTAGCTTGCGCGAGAACGACGGATGCGTCGCCGCGCCGCTTGGCGCATCGGCGTCGCCGAGGCCGAGATCGTCGTCGCGGGAGCCCGCCATGGCGCCGATGCTAGCCAACTGTGCTCGCGCGCTGCTATCCGGTCAGCGCCTGAGCGCGGGGCGCGCGTCCGGGCTGGGACTCGGGGCTACTTCTTCGCCTTCTTCTTGGTCGGCTTGGGCGCCTTCTTGGCGCTGGGCTTCTTCGCCGTCGCCGTTTTGCCGGCGGCCTTCCTGCTCGCGACCTTCTTGCTCGGCGCGCGCGCTGCCGGGGCCGGTCGTCCCTTCGCCTTGGTGGGCGCCTTGGTGGGGGCCCTGGTGGCGGTGGCGCTCTTCGCGGCCTTGGCCGCGGGAACGGCCCTGGCCGGCGCCGGCGCGCGCGCGGCGCCGCCGAAGCGTCGACGCCCGCCGGCCTTGCCCGCTTTGCCCGGCGCGCGCGGATCGATGCCCTGCTCGCGCAGGCGCGACTCGCGCGCGGCGATGAGCTCGAGCGCGTCGTCGAGCGTAAGGCGCGCGGGCTCTCTGCCCGAGGGGATGGTGGCGTTCACTTGCCCGTCGGTGACGTAGGCGCCGAAGCGGCCGGTCTTGATGACGATGGTCTGTCCGGTGACGGGGCTCGGCCCAAGCATCGCGAGGGGCGGCTGCGTCATCACCTGGCGGCCGCGAATCTGGCGCGGCTGCTTGAGGAGCTCCACCGCCTGCGCGAGGTCGAGGGCGCGCATGGCCTCGCGATCGGGCAGGCTGCGCGTCTCCTTCACGAAGGTGCCGTCCTTGGCCTTGCCCTCCATGCGCACGTAGGGGCCGAACTTGCCGTCGTTGGCGACGACGTCGACACCGGTGTCTGGGTGGGGGCCCAGGTTCTTCGGGAACGACAGGAGCAAGAGCGCCTGCTCCTGCGTGATGTCTTTGACCGTCATGCCCGGCCACAGGCTGGCCATGCGCGGCTTGTCGCCGATGGGCTTGCCCTTGTCGTTCACCTGCATCTCGCCGAGCTGCACATAGGGACCGTAGCGGCCGGTCTTGACGAAGATGGGCTTGCCGGTCGCAGCGTCGGTGCCGATGGCGCGGTTGGCCTCGCTCGCCTGCTGCAAGAGCTCGATGGCGCGCGGCAGCGTCAGCTCGTCGGGCGCGATGTCCTCGGGGATGTTGGCGCGGCGATCGCTGTCGCCGATCTGCACGTAGGGCCCATAGCGGCCCACGCGCGCGGCCACGAGCTGGCCCTGCTGGTCCTTGCCGAGCGGGATCTCGGAGATGCCGCGCGGGTCGATGTCGCCGCTGCCGCCGTGTACCTTCACGTGCAGGCCCACCTCGTCGAGCGTCTTGTGCTTGACGCTCTCGGGCGGCAGCGTCTCCACCATCTTGCCGCTCTCGCCGAAGTAGAAGCGCTTGAGCCAGGGCGTCGCCTTCTTCTCGCCCTCGCTGATGGCGTCGAGGTCGGCCTCCATGGAGGCGGTGAAGGTGTAGTCGACCAGCTCCTTGAAGTGCTGCTCGAGCAGGTTGATGACGGCGAAGGCGGTGAAGGTGGGCACCAGCGCCGTGCCCTTCTTGAACACGTAGCCGCGGTCTTGGATGGTGCCGATGATGCTGGCGTACGTCGACGGGCGGCCAATGCCCTTCTCCTCGAGCTCCTTCACCAAGCTGGCTTCGGTGTAGCGCGCGGGCGGCTGCGTGGTGTGCTTCTCGGCCTCGATCTTCTCGGGATCGAGCAGCTCACCCTCGGCCAGCGGCGGCAAGATGCGCTCTTGATCCTCGAGCTCGGCCTCGGGATCGTCGGTGCCCTCGACGTAGGCGCGCAGGTACCCAGGGAAGAGGATGACCTTGCCGGTGGTCTGCAGCGTGCACACACCTGCCGCCACCTTGGCCTGCATGCGCACGGTGGTGCGCTCGCCCTGCGCGTCCTTCATCTGGCTCGCCACGGTGCGCTTCCAGATGAGGTCGTAGAGGCGGAAGCCGTCCTCGTCGAGCTCGCCCTTGAGCTGCTCCGGCGTCTTCCATGCCTCGCCGGCGGGCCGGATGGCCTCGTGGGCCTCTTGCGCGCCCTTCGCCTTGGTGGCGTATTGGCGCGGGCCCGGGGGCAGGAAGGTGTCGCCGTAGAGCTCGTTGATCTGTGCGCGCGCGGCGTCGACCGCCTGCGTGGAGAGCGTGGTCGAGTCCGTGCGCATGTAGGTGATGAAGCCCGACTCGTAGAGGCGCTGGGCAGTACGCATGGTGCGCTGCGCGGTGAAGCGCAGCTTGCGCGCCGACTCCTGCTGCAGCGTCGACGTGATGAAGGGAGGGTGCGGCCGGTCCGTGAAGGGCTTCTTCTGGACCTCGCTGACCGTGAAGGTGGTGTGCCCAAGCTGGCTCTCGAGCGCCTTGGCCTTGGCCTCGTCGAGCAGCACCACGCGCTCGCGCGCCGCGTCGGTGAGCTTGCCGCTGTTGGGGTCGAAGTCCTTGCCCACGGCCACGCGCTTGGCGTCGACCTCGATGAGCTCGCTCTTGACGCGCTGGGGAGCGCCAATGCCGGCTTGCTGCTTGACCAGCTCGGCCGCCACGCTCCAGTAGTCGCCGCTGTGGAACGCGATGCGCGCGCGCTCGCGCTCGACGATGAGCCGCACCGCCACCGACTGCACGCGCCCCGCCGACAGGCCCTGCGCGATCTTGCGCCACAGGACCGGCGAGACCTCGTAGCCGTAGAGTCGATCGAGGATGCGGCGCGCCTCTTGGGCGTCGACCAGCTGCTGGTCGATGGCGCGGGGGCTTTGCAGCGCGTGCTTGATGGCGCTCTCGGTGATCTCGTGGAACACCATGCGCTTGACCGGCACCTTGGGGTTCAAGACCTCCCTGAGGTGCCAGGCGATGGCCTCTCCTTCGCGGTCTTCGTCGGTGGCCAGGAAGAGCGCGTTGGCGTCGGCCAGCAGGATCTTCAGCTTTGCGACCTGCGCCTTCTTCTCGGCGGGCACCACATAAAGCGGCGCGAAGTCGTTCTCCACGTCCACGCCGGTGCGCGCCCAGGGCTTCTTCCTCATGTGGGCCGGGATCTCGGCGGCAGAGCCCGGCAGGTCGCGGATGTGGCCGATGGAGGACTCGACGATGTAGTCCTTGCCGAGGTACTTGGCGATCGTCTTGGCCTTGGCCGGCGACTCGACGATGACAAGGGCCTTACCCACGCGCTGCTCCACTCAGCCAACTTTGGTTGGCGGCCCCGGTTACACTGCGCCAGGCGTGCCCACGGCCGCCCGGTCGGGCGTGGGTCCTAACGAAAGTCGGCCGGGATTGCGAGCCCTTTTTTCCGGCCGAACGTACGGCATCGCTCGCCAAGGAGCCACCGCATGAACGCGCTGCTGTTCGTCCTCGTCGTCATGGCGGGCCAAAGCGCGCCGCCTGCGGGCGTCGACGCGTCGGTGCCGACGCCGGCGCCCGTCGATACCGTGCCCGCCGAGACGGCGGCGCCGGCAGCTCCGAGCACCGTGGCACCGCCCGCGCCCGCCGCTGCGCCGACGAGCGACAAGGCCCACGAGCGCCTATGGGACGACCTCGAGCGAGAGCTCGAGATGACGGCCGAGGGCGGCATCGACGTGTGCGAGGCCTTGAGCCTGCCGCTCTCGCTCATCCCCGGCGTGGGCGACGCGGTGGGCACCATCTCCGAGTGGCTGTGCCTGGTGCCCGCCGCGCTGGCGGTGGACTACGTGGCGGTCCATCACGGTGGGCGCGACGCCTTCCTGTGGCAGGCGGCAGTGTCCATGCTCGCCGGCAAGCTCGTGGGCGATGCCCTCGACACGCCGTTTTACATCGTGGTCGGCGCCGCCATCCTCGCGGGCATCGGCGTGCCGGTGTTGGCCGCCGTCATCGCGCCGGGCACCTCGCTGCTCTTGCCCACGCTCTTGGCGGTGGGCGGCGCCGCGCTCTTGGTGGCGCCGCTCGCGTGGGTCAAAGACAAGATCGGCGAGTGGATCTTCACCTCGTCGTTCTTCTTCCTCACGAACCAGGTGCACGGCGACGAATTGCAGAAGGCGCGCGATGGCACCTGGCTGCGCCCGGGCCTCGGTGGCTCGTGGTGGGCGCGGCCCTTCGTGCTCATGGGCACCGCCGCGGGCACGCGCGCCGAGCGTGACCTGGTCGATCTCATCCCCATCTGGGGCCGATGGACCAAGGCCACGCGGCAAGGGGAGCTGCTGAAGGAGCGCATGCGCCGCGTGGGCACCGACGTGCTGCTCGACCCTCCCGGGCGTGAGCTCGCGGCCATGGACGTGACCATCGACGTGCTCTCGTACGGCAAGGCGGCGGTGGGCTCGGTGGGGCAGGCCACGGCTATCGCCGGCCTCGGCGTGGGCCTCACGGGCGTGGTCTTGCCCATGACGGGCGCCACCGATCAACAGACGGGCGACATCATCGGCTTCACCGGCTTCGGCCTAGCGCTCGCGGGCCTCGGCATCTACGCGCTCGGCTCTACGCTCGACACCGTGCGCACCTTCGCGGTGCCGTGCGCGTACGGGTGCTTCGCGCCCGAGCCGGGCATCGTGGAGGCGCCGTCGCCAAAGAAGGGCGCGCCCGCGGAGAAGAAGGGCGCGCCAGCGACGAAGCCCCCCGCAGCTGGAGCGGGTCGCTGACGCAGGGCCGTGGTTGTTGACATCGCGCGCCAGATCCCGCAAAGAACGCGCACCCTCTGCGCCCGTAGCTCAGCTGGATAGAGCATCAGACTACGAATCTGAGGGTCGGGCGTTCGAATCGCTCCGGGCGCGCCAGTGTTGTTTTGCGCTCGCCGAAGGCGAGCGGGAGGAAACTCCGTTTCCTCCCCCGCGGCGGGCATAGCCCGCCGCGGGCCCCCCTCCTTCCCCCGTCGCTGCGGCTCCTGCCTCGCTCCGCTCGGCCTCGCGCATTGGTGGAGCGAGCCTTGAGACCTCTCGCCCGCAGATTCTTCCTGGTTGCGCTGGCTGTGGCCTGCGCTGTTGCGGCCGCGACTTTCCTCCTGTGGGACGATGCGGGCTCTGCCAGTCCTTGTATCACCGACGCTGATTGCGGCCTTGGCGAGGACTGCATTTGCGATCGCGCGGAATGCGGGAGCCTCAAGCAGCGGATGCCGCCGGAGATGTTGAACAGGTGCCACCGTCGCTCCTACGTCTTCGGGACCTGGTGGTAGCCACCAACGCGAAATGTAGCGACCAACCGCGAAGTGCAGTTCGAAACTCCTCCACCCGGGCGCGCCAGTGTTGTCTTGCGCCGCGCGCAGCGCGGCGGGGAGGGACCCACGGTCCCTCCCCCGCGGCGGGCACAGCCCGCCGC
>JADZDP010000159.1 GCA_020850995.1 Deltaproteobacteria bacterium | reverse complement strand
TCCGCCCGCTCTTCTGCGAGGGCATGGGGCCCTTCCGCTGGGTGGCGCTCTCCGGCGACCCCGACGACATCCGCGCCACCGACGACGCCGTGCTCTCGCTCTTCCCCGAGAAGGCGAGCCTGCGCCGCTGGATCGAGATGGCGCGCGCGAAGGTGGCGTTCCAGGGGCTGCCGGCGCGCATCTGCTGGCTCGGCTACGGCGAGCGGCACAAGGCGGGCCTGGCCTTCAACGAGCTGGTGAAGAGCGGCAAGGTCAAGGCGCCCATCGTGATCGGGCGCGACCACCTCGACTGCGGCAGCGTGGCCAGCCCCAACCGCGAGACCGAGGCCATGAAGGACGGCACCGACGCGGTGGCCGACTGGCCCATCCTGAACGCGCTGGTGAACGCCGTGAACGGCGCCTCGTGGGTGAGCTTCCACCACGGTGGCGGCGTGGGCATGGGCTACTCGCTGCATGCGGGCCAGGTCATCGTGGCCGACGGCAGCGACGCGGCGGCGCGGCGCATCGAGCGCGTGCTCACCTCCGACCCGGCCATGGGGGTGTTGCGCCACGTCGACGCGGGCTACGACGAGGCGACCAAGACGGCGCGGGAGCGCGGTGTGAAGATCCCTGGCGTGACGGTGTAGCCGTGCTGTGGGCCTCGCTCGTCATCGAGAACATCGGCTGTCTGTGGACCATGGACGGTGCGGGCGCGCACGGCGTGGGCGCTATCGACGACGCCGTGGTGCTCATCGACGCCGACCGTGTCGCCTGGGTGGGGCCGCGGGCGGCGCTGCCCGTGCCCGACCTGCGCGGCGTGCCGCGCGTCGACGCGGGCGGGCGCGCCGCCCTCCCCGGCCTCATCGACTGCCACACGCATGCGCTCTTCCTCGGCGATCGCGCCGACGAGTTCGCGCGCCGCGCGCGCGGCGAGAGCTACGCGCAGATCATGGCCGCCGGCGGCGGCATCCGCTCCACCATGCGCGCGGTGCGCGGCGCCACCATCGAGCAGTTGTGCGACGCCACGCGCCCGCGCCTGCGCCGCATGCTCGAGCGCGGCGTCACCACGGTGGAGCTGAAGAGCGGCTACGGGCTCAACGTGGACAGCGAGCTCGCCATGCTGCGCGCGGCGCGGCGCTTGGGCGACGAGGACGGCATCGACGTGGTCACCACCCTGTTGGCCGCGCACGCCATCCCGCCGGAGCACGAGGGCGACGCGAGCGCATGGATCGACGTCATCACCAAGGATCTCTTGCCCCATGTGGCGCGGGAGAAGCTCGCCAGCGCGTGCGACGTGTTCGTCGAGCAGGGCGCCTTCAGCGCCGAGCAAGCGCGGCCCCTGCTGCGCCGCGCGCGGGAGCTCGGCCTCGCGGTGCGCGTGCACGCCGAGCAGCTCTCACGCTCGGGCGGCGCCGCGCTGGCCGCCGAGCTCGGCGCACGCGCCGCCGGCCACCTCGAGCACATCACGGCCGAGGACGTCGAGGCGTTGGCGAAGGCAGGCGTGGTCTGCGAGGTGCTGGCGCTGGCGCAAGTGTTCTTGCGCGGCCAGCGCGCGACGCCCGGGCGCGCCCTCGTCGACGGCGGCTGCACCGTGGCCGTGGCCACCGACTGCAACCCCGGCACGGCCATGTCGACCGACCTGCCCTTGGCCGCGGGGCTCGCGGTCACGCAGTGCGGGCTCACGGCCGAGGAGGCCATCGCCGGCGTCACTGTCAACGCCGCCCGCGCGCTCGGGCTCATCGATCGCGGCGTGGTGGCGGCAGGCAAGCGCGCCGACCTGGTGATCCTCGAGGGCGCGACGCCTCTGGACCTGGTGTACCGCTGGAGCGACGCGCGCGCGCACGCGGTGGTTGCGCGCGGGCGCGTGCTTGCTCCGCCGTCATCATTGGTCGATGCGTAGCAAGTACGGGAAGGTGTCGGTGTCGTTGGCGGCCGTCACCTGGACGTAGACGATCTGATCAGCCAGAAAGCTGCCGCTCAGATAGGCCCGACTGCACGTGGTCCCCGACGAGTTGTCGACGCTGGACAGGATGTTGCCCAGCTCGTCGCGGATGGTGAGGGCTGGGTCGATGGCGTCGCCGACGGGCGTGCCGCAGGTGCCGTCGAGCGCAGCGCCGAAGGTCTCGACGCTCAGGGTGACGGTCGAGCCGCTGGTGTTCTGCACGGCGAAGATGTCCTCGTCGCCGGGCACGTCGAGCGAGCCTTCGATGAGCGTGTCGGCGGTGAAGGGCGCGGCCTGTGCGAGCGTGATTGTGAAGTCGTTGCCATTGACGCCGCCTCCGACATCTTGGATGCCGTCGTCGTTGGGCTCCTGCTCGACGGCGCGCGACACTTCGAGCGTGCAGTCGGGTGCGCACAGGTCATAGGAGTCGATGTCGCCATCGTCGCACTCCTCGGTGCCCTCGCGGATCGCGTTGCCGCAACCGGGCCCGATGAAGTCGATGCCGAGATAATAGGCGCCCGCGTCGGTGTCGTCGTTCTGGTGCAGCACCAACAGGTGAACCTGCTCGGCAGCGCCGAGCGGAAGGAAGCGCACGCGCGAGCAGTTGCTGCGACCCGCGTTGTCGTCTTCGGCGAACTTGCCGTAGCCGGCGTCGAATACCACCAGGCGGGTGTCGAGGCCGTTGGCGCACGAGCGCACGCCCTCGGCGTAGGTCTCGAAGCGCAGCAGCGCCGCGCTGCCGCTCGTGTTGCGTACCAGGAAGTAGTCTTCATCGCCCGGAGGGCTGATCGAGCCGAGGATCAGAGCGTCGCTGGTGAAAGGCCCTTGGGCAGCGGTGAAATCGTGGCCGTTGCCGTCGGGCGCGCCGCCGGTCACTGCCCCGCCGTTTGGCTCCTCCTCGGGAGTCACCGAACGCTCGAGGCGGCACGTGCTGCTGCAGAGGTCACCCGAGAGCCAGTTGCCGTCGTCGCACTGCTCGTCTCCGTCGATGCCGGTGTCGCCACAATTTGGGGGTCGCTCGCCCTCACCCTCACCTTCACCCTCGCCTTCACCTTCACCCTCGCCTTCACCTTCACCCTCGCCTTCACCTTCACCCTCGCCTTCACCTTCACCCTCGCCCTCGCCTTCACCTTCACCCTCGCCCTCACCCTCGCCTTCGCTCGGGGTCGCGCCGGCCGGCACGCAAGTGCCGTCGCGGCAGGCCTGGCCGAACGCGCAGTGCCCGTCGACCTCGCAGGGAAGGCCACCGAGCAGGCGGCAGCCGGCGGTCCCCAGGGCGAACGCGGCCATGCTGACGACGACGATCAAGCGCACGACGCGACTGTACGCGCTCGCTCAGAGCGCGCCCAGCACTGTCTCGTTGTGCTCGCCGAGCAGGGGGCCGCGCTCGGCGACGGGCGCGGCGCCGAACGCCGACGCGGGCACCGGGAGGGGCACGACAGCACCGCCGATGACGACGTCGACGCGGGGGAAGCTCGGATCCGCGAGCACCTCCTCGGGCGCCCGCAGCGGCTCCACACACACGTCGAGCGGCCCCAACAGCTCCACCCATTCGGCGGTGGTGCGCGTCGCGAGCTTGGCCGCCAGCGCCGCGCGCACCTCGTCGCCAGCGGCGCCGGTGTCGAGCCCGCGGTCGCTGAGCTCGGGCAGCTGCAGCGCCGCGCACAAGCCCATCCAGAACTTCGGCTCGATGCCGCCGACGCTCAGGTGTCCGTCCTTGGTGGGATAGACGCCGTAGCAAGGCACGGCACCGATGAGCAGATCCCGGCCGCCACCGAGCGGCGCCTCGTCGGGCACCGCCGCGCGCGACATCGTGAGCGCCAGCAGGCCGTGCGCCTGATGCGTCATGCTGACATCGAGGAGGGCGCCCGTGCCCGTGCGCGCACGACCCACCAGCGCGGCGCAGATGGAGAAGGCAGCGGGCAACGCGCCGCCCGCGAGATCGGCCACCTGCACCGGCAGCACGGTGGGTTCGCGCATCAAGGACAGCGCGCCCGCGCGGGCGAGATAGTTGACGTCGTGGCCCGCGCGTTTCGC
This sequence comes from Deltaproteobacteria bacterium, assembly GCA_020850995.1. Classification (GTDB taxonomy): domain Bacteria; phylum Myxococcota; class UBA727; order UBA727; family VGSZ01; genus JACOUT01. The sequence goes on along the minus strand of JADZDP010000159.1, from coordinate 46,018 downwards.
CAGCGCGCCGCGCTGGCCGTAGCCCGAGATCGAGCACACCACCAGGCGCGGGTTGTGCTCGAGCAGGCGCGCTGGTCCCACGCCGAGCTTGTCGAGCACGCCGGGTCGAAAGCCCTCCACGACGACGTCGGCGGTGGCCGCGAGCTTGAGAAAGCGCTCGCGATCGGCGTCGCTCTTCAGGTCGAGGGAGACGCTCTTCTTGCCGCGGTTGAGCGTGTGGAAGAAGACGCTGTTGCCATCGTCGAGGAGCGGCGGCGTGTAGCGGACGTAGTCGCCGCCGTTCGGATCTTCGACCTTGATGACCTCGGCGCCGAGGTCACGCAAGAGCTGCGTGCAGAAGGGGCCGGGCAGCAGCCTCGAGAGGTCGAGGACCCGGATGCCGGCGAGGGGTTGCACGCGCACCTCCGCCAACCAGGGCGGTCGCGCGAAGCGCGACAGAGGAAGGCTGGGCCAAGAAAGGGGAGCCGTTGGTCCGGCGCAGCCGGACCAACGGGGGGAACCGGGCTTCCCCCCGCGCGCTCACGGCGCGCGCACGCACCTCAGCTGAGGAGCGTTTGCAGCTTCATGGCCAGGGACATGTCGCCCTTGACCTTGATCTTGCCCTGCATGAACGCCGAGGTGGCGTTGAGCTTGCCGGTGGCGATGGCGACCCAGTCCTCGGCCTTCGGCACCGTGATGGTGCACTTGGCCTCGGCGTCCTTCTTCTCGATGTAGGGGCCCTCGGCCTTGGTGAGGTCCGCGTGCCACTTGCCGCCGCCCTCGCCGCCGATGTCGAAGAGGTAGGTGGAGTTGATCTTGGCGGCCTTCTCCTTGGTGATGCGGCCGTTCATCTCGGTGAAGATCTGCTCAGGGTTCGACATCGGGGACTCCGTCTTGAGGTTGACGCCGGTGTGGCGCAGATTGACACAAAAGTCAATGTGCCCCCGAAACGTACGCAGGGGCCGGCTTGGTGTCAACCGCAGCGGCCGCGCATTTGCTACCACGAGCTCACCCGTGAATTTCCTGGCGCACGCCCTGCTTCACCTCGACGATCCCTGGGTGGTCGCGGGCACCTCGCTGCCCGATTGGCTGCGGGTGGTGCGGCGGGGCGCGCGGCTACGGCCCGCCCACCTCACGACGCTGGCGCTGCCCGAAGGGTCGCCCGCGTATCGCCTGCGCACCGGGGTGCAGTGCCACCACGAGGATGATCGCCGCTTCCACGCAGACCCCGGCTTCGAGACAATCGCGGGGGAGCTCACGGTGGCGCTACGCGCGCTCTCCCCCGATCCGCGCTTCCGCGCCAGCACCATCGCCCACGTCACCGTCGAGATTCTGGTGGACGCGGCCCTGCTCGGGTCGCATCCGCGCGCCGCTGAGCGCTACTACCAGGCCCTCGCCTCGCTCGATCCCCACGAGCTCGGGCGCGCCGCGAGCGCGCTCGCGGGCGTGGAGCTGCCGCGCTTGCCGGAGCTGCAGCGGCGCTTCCTCGACGCGCGCTTCATCCTCGACTACGCCAGCGACGCTGGCGTGCGAGGGGCCCTCGACGCCGTGCTACGGCGCACCGGCTTGCCGCCGACGCCGCGGGGTACCCGTGAGGTAATTGGCAGAGCGCGGCCGCAGGTGGTGTCCCTGGCGGCCGCGCTCTTTCCGCCCCCGTGAGGAGGCGCGCTTATCGGACCATCAATCGCGCTTGAGCTTGCCCTTGAGCGCGTCGCCCAGCGTGCCCATGGAGCCGCCGGCCGACGTCAGGTAGGCGCGGTAGTCGATGCCCTGCTCGGCCTTGCTGACGGCCTTGATGGACAGGCCGACCTTGCGCTCGTCGGGGTCGATGTCGATGATCATCACTTCCTTCTCGTCGCCGACCTTGAGGTACTTGCGCGGATCGTCGACGTGCTCGTCGGCGATCTCGCTGACGTGGATGAGACCCTCCACGCCGGCCTCTACCTCGGCGAAGGCGCCAAAGTCGGTGATCTTGGTGATCTTCGCCTTGACGCGGCTGCCGCGCGGGTAGGTGGCCGGGATGCGCGTCCACGGATCCTCGTGCAGCTGCTTGATGCCGAGCGAGATGCGCTCGTTCTCGGCGTCGATGTTGAGGACCACGGCCTCCACTTCGTCGCCCTTCTGGAACATCTCGGACGGGTGCTTGACGCGCGTGGTCCACGACAGGTCGCTGATGTGGACCAGGCCGTCGATGCCCTCTTCGATGCCGACGAAGATGCCGAAGTCGGTGATGTTGCGCACCTGGCCGCGGATGACGGCGCCCACCGGGTACTTCTCGGAGAGCGTGTGCCAGGGGTTCGGCTCGATCTGCTTCATGCCGAGCGAGATGCGCTTTGCCTCGGTGTCGATGTCGAGCACCATGGCCTCGACCTCGTCGCCGATGTTCATGATCTTCGACGGGTGCTTGACGCGCTTGGTCCACGACATCTCGCTGACGTGGATGAGGCCCTCCACGCCGGGCACGAGCTCGATGAACGCGCCGTAGTCGGTCAGCGACACGACCTTGCCCTTCACGCGGCTGGTGACCGGGAACTGCTGGTGCGCGCTGGCCCACGGATCCTGCTGGATCTGCTTGAGGCCCAGGCTGACGCGCTCGGTGTCGCGGTCGAACTTGAGCACCTTGACGGTGACCTCGTCGCCCACCTGGAAGAGCTCGCTCGGGTGGTTGACGCGACCCCAGCTCATGTCGGTGATGTGCAAGAGGCCGTCGATGCCACCAAGGTCGACGAAGGCGCCGTACTCGGTGATGTTCTTGATGACGCCCTGCATGACGGCGCCTTCCTCGAGCTTCTGCAGCGTGACGCCCTTGAGCTGGTCGCGCTCCTTCTCGAGGAGAGCCCGGCGCGACAGCACGATGTTGCCGCGCTTCTTGTTGAACTTGATGACCTTGAACTTGTACTTCTCGCCGATCAGCTTATCGAGGTTGCGGATGGGCCGGAGGTCCACCTGGCTGCCGGGGAGGAAGGCCTTGACGCCGATGTCGACGGAGAGGCCGCCCTTGACGCGGCTGATGATGGTGCCCTCGACCATCTCGTCGCGCTCGCACGCGGCGGAGATCTCGTCCCAGATCTTGAGCTTGTCGGCCTTCTCCTTGGAGAGGACGATGAGGCCGTTGTCGTTCTCGCGGCTCTCCACGAGGACGTCGATGCGATCGCCGGCCTTGATCTGCACGGACCCGTTGATGTTCGGGAACTCGTGGATCGGGACCATGCCCTCGGACTTGTAGCCGACGTCGACGAGGACGTGGTCCTTGCTCACCGAGATGACGGTGCCGGTGACGATCTCACCTTCGAGGACCTCGTCGCGCGCGTAGGACTGCTCGAGCAGCTCGGCGAAGGAGGGCTCGTTTTGCGATGCGGTGCTGACAGTTGCCATTCGATTCCTGGTCTTTCTCTTCTGACGTCTCACGACGTCACGGCTGGGCGAGCAGCAGCCACCCGGGCAGCTACGCGAGGACGCCGGACCTCGCTTGGGGTGCGGAGCGCCCGGCGACATGCCGGGGGCCGCGCGGGATTTGGCACGGTGGGCGCCCGCCTCCAAGGGGGGAAGGCGTGCCCGGCGAGGCCCTGCCCCACCGTCGCCGGGGTCGCTACCGTGCGCGCCGTGGACCGCCCGGCCTCCCTGCCCCATGCCCCTATCCTCCGGGTGCTCGCCCAGCACGACGACCTCTGCTTCGTCGACAAGCCCGCGGGCCTGCTCGTGCACAACTCCACCTGGGCCGGACCCCGCGAGCGCACCCTGGTGGACGAGGTGGAGGCCGCCCTCGGCCCCGGCTGGCACCCGCTCCACCGCCTGGACCGACAGACCTCCGGGGTAGTGGCCTTCGCACGGCGGGCAGAGGTGGCGCGCCTGCAAGCCGCTCTCGCTGCCGCCGACAAGCGCTACTGGGCGCTGGTGCGCGGCCACGTGCGGGCGCCTCTCGAGGTCGACCACGCCATCGTCGACGACGAGGACGGCGAGCGCGTGGCCCGGCCGGCACACAGCGTGGTGACGCCGCTGTTGCTCTCGCAGGTCGAGCGCTGCTCGCTCGTCGAGGTGCAGCTGTTGACCGGGCGACGCCACCAGGCGCGGCGCCACCTCAAGCACCTCGCCCACCCGGTGCTCGGCGACGCCACTCACGGCAAGGGCCCGCTCAACCGCGAGTACCGTGAGCGCTACGGTCTGTCGCGCATGGCGCTGCATGCGCGCTCGCTGACCCTGGACGGGCGCAGCGCCACGAGCCCCCTCGCTGCCGAGCTCGTGACCGTGCTGCGGCTGCTCTTCGCTTCCGCCGCCGACCATTTCGTGTAGGGCCTTCGCCTTAGAACAGTTGGATATTCAGGATGTTGGCGTTCGTGGTGCGACTCTCGAGCTCGTGGGCGCAGACGGTGTAGTCGCCCGCCTCGAGGCCCGTGATGAGCTCCTCGGGCGAGTTCATGCCGTTCGCGTCCACCCGGTTCCTCTCGACATCCGCGCCGTCGTAGAGCACGAGGACGACGTCACCCGACACTGGGTAAAGCGTCGTGCTGGCATTGAGCCAGGCGCCGATGGCGGCGGTGAACGAGTAGCAGTCGCGATCGTCTTCGCCAAAGAGGCTGAAGGTCTCGCTGGCGGGGAGGGTGACGGGCTTGGGATCGCTCAGGTCGCCAGCCTCGTCCGCCGGCCGGAGCATGCAGATCGGGCCCGCCCCTACGAAGTTCTGGCAGGAGAGGAAGTCATCGCAAAGCTCGCCGTTGGCGCACGATCCACCGTTGCCGACCGGGGTGAGCACCTCATGGGCGGCGAAGACGGAGACCCCGGCGATGGCCGCGTTCTGACCGAACTCGGTGACACAGACCCGATACTGGCCGGGCCAGACGCTGAAGACCGCACGCGAGCAGACATCGGTCGGGCCGGCGATGTCGTCGTCATTGGGGCCGTCTTCGAGCTGGTTGCCCGCGGCGTCGAACACATCGAGGACCGTGTCGGTGCTGCTGCAATCCGCGGTGTTGGTGGCCACGGTGAGGCGCATCGGATCGGAAGGGGGCACGGTCAGGAGGAAGCAGTCTTCATCGCCGACGGCCAGATCGGTCGAGGTCGAGCCCGACAGGCCCAGGGCCACCGGCGTCGCGCGGGTGTTGCCGTCGAGGTCGCCTTCGCCTTCGCCCTCGCCCTCGCCCTCGCCCTCGCCCTCGCCCTCGCCCTCGCCCTCGCCCTCGCCCTCGCCTTCGCCTTCGCCCTCGCCCTCGCCTTCGCCCTCGCCCTCGCCTTCGCCTTCGCCCTCGCCTTCGCCCTCGCCTTCGCCTTCGCCTTCGCCTTCGCCCTCGCCTTCGCCCTCACCTTCGCCCTCGCCTTCGCCTTCGCCTTCGCCTTCGCCTTCGCCCTCGCCTTCGCCTTCGCCTTCGCCCTCGCCTTCGCCCTCGCCCTCGCCTCCGCCCTCGCCGGGGTTCGGGCAAGCGTTGAGCGCCGCCATGCAGGCGAACGCGATCAGGAGCGGCGAGGACTTCAACACGGCTACCTCCTGCCTCTGCATTTGGCCGTCCGGTCGATAGGCCATCGCGCGCGATATCGCCAGCCCCACCCCTGGTTCAGCGCGTGCTCCCCTCGTCGGCGGCGCTCCGCTCGTACAGCTTCCTCCGCCGCCGCGCACGCGAGCTGCGCACCACCAGCATCACCACCGACACCAACAGGCCGAAGACGTACATGCCCTTGCGCATGTTGGTCGGGCCGCCGCTCGACTGGCAGGTGCAGATGGGGTCGGGCGGGATCGGTGGCCCGGCGTCCACCTCGGGCGTGCCCGCGTCCTCGACGGGGGGCCCGGCGTCGGGCCAGTCGACGTCGGTGCGCAAGAACGAGAAGCGGATCGGGCGCGGCACGGGCGCAAGGTCGGCGTCGGCGGGGCTCGTGTCGCACAGGGCGAGCTGCAGCAAGGCACCGGTGGGGGCTTCGAGATCGGCGTCGATGACGCTCCCCTCGCCGAGCAGCGCGCGCGTGGCCACACCGGAGCCCGGCACGGTGACGAGCGACGCCACCGCCAGCACCTGGTCGGGCAGCGTCGCTTCGGCGTGCACCTGCACGGGCAAGGTCGCGACGCTGGCCGGCACTTCCACCTGGCGCACCAGGCACGAGAGCTGGAAGGGGCCCGAGTCCTCGTCGCTCAGCTCGAGCGCGCCGTCGAGCGTGGACGCGGCCACCGACTCGACCCCGAGCATGGCATCGCCGCCGAGCACCACCGCGGGCCCGTCATCGGCGACGGCGAGGGGCCCAACCAGCGCGCGCCAGCCCACGAAGTCGACGAGCAGCTCGTTGATGGCGAGCCCCTCGGCGGCGAGCGCGTCGAGCCAGTCGGGCTCGTTGTCGGCGACGTCGTCGGCCTGGATCGAGCCGCGCCACAGGTCCGCGAGGAGGGCGCCGGCGCCGTCGCCGTGCTCCTCGTCGAGGTAGAGGGCGAACAGCACCGCGCCGTACTCGAGGCGCGGTACGCCGGCGTGGGCGAAGGGCGAAAACGAGGCCCCGTCGGTGAAGATGGGCGCTTGCGGGTGGCGCTGGAAGTCGGGCACCGCCGCCTGCCACTCGTCGAGATCGGGGCGGGCGCGCAGCTCCCAGTAGACCGCGGTGGCCTCCGACCACATGACGCTCTCGCGCGTATCGAGCGCGAACTGGAGCGCGTGCTGCAGCTCGTGGTGCAGGTAGACCTCGAGCAGCTCCATTGGCTGCGTGGGGTCGGCCTTGAGGAAGGCGGGCGAGGCACGGCGGCCGTCGTCGCCAGCGTCGGCGAGGGCGACGGTGAGGGCGCCGGTGCCCGGCGGCAGCGGCACCAGGTACACGTCGAGGCGCTGGTCGCCGCCCTCGGCGCCGTCCGGAAGGGGCGGATCGAAGCCCGCGCCGCCCACCTGCATCGCCCACGCGGCCTCGAGCGCCGCCAGCGCCTGCGTGCCGATCGCGCCATCCACGGCGACGCCGAGGTGGACGCGCACCGGGATGGTGGCGCTGTCGTTGAAGGACGCGAGCTCCTCGGCCCACGGGCGCTCGGTGATGGCGCTCGCCATGGCCGGGAAGCCGCCCCGGGTGGCCTCGCGCAGCGCCATGGTGGCGCACGGGTGGCCGGCAGCCGCGGGCGCGACGAGTGCGTAGGCGAGCGCGAGGGCGGCGAGGGCCACGGGGGCAGCATGGCGTGTCGCTCTGGCGCGCGCACGGGGGATCCGGGGTCGTGCCGGGGCTCCCCGAGGCGCGGCTCGTGCCAACCGGCGCCCCGGCGCGACCGCCACCTCGACCGAAGGCCGCGCTACCCTGGGCAGCGCCGAGGAGGACCGAGATGGCGACCAAGACGACCGGCGTGAACGAGGCCCCCGAGCTCCGCTTCAGCCCCGACGAAGAGGCCAAGCTCAGGGCCGTCCACGACGACATTCGGGCGCTCGAGCGGCAGCACGGCTTTCACCCCGCGCTGGCGCAGGCGGTCGAGCTCTGCACCAACGAGCTCGGCAAGCCGTGGGCCGACAAGCTGAGCCCCGAGCGCGAGGCGGCCATCAAGGAGCTGCTCGCCGAGGCCCACGCCGCTGGCACCGTGCGCTTGGCGGTCTGGGACCTGCTGCGCCTCTCTACCTGGCTCGACCACGACCAACATGCGGGTATGCCTGCCTACCAGCTCATGAGCCTGCTCAACGACGCCATCATCGAGTACCAGCTGGCGCCCGCGCGCGGGCCCGACGCCACCTTCGCGGGCGCCGAGGCCGACGCCGACAAGAAGCGCGCCGCGCTGGGCCAAGGCGAGCAGGCCTTGCCCGCCAAGCTCGGCGACAAGGCGCCAGAGGGCAGTGTGACGCTCGACAAGCTCGCGCCCAAGCGCCGTATCTGAAGTGCGCTCTATCCGATAGCCTTGGTGCCCCTACGCGGAGCGAACCATGGGACTCATGTCGCGGGTCATCAACGGTGCCATCCACGGGCTGACCGCGACGGGGCGCGCGGCGTTCACGCCCTTCACCTACGCGTGGGAAATGGCCAAGACGGCCTTCAACTCGCTCGGCAAGCTGGCGCAGCTCGACGTCACCGGCGCCGCCAAGGAGCTGGTGGGCGGGACCATCAAAAACACCGCCCGCGCGGGTCTCAACATCGCCGAAGGCGGCATGCCGGCGCTGGCCTTTGCCGAGGGCTTCGTGCGCGACAAGTCCTCCACCGCCGACGTCGCCAAGCAGGTCATCACCAAGCTCGTCTGAGCTCCCCGCGGCGGGGCGCGCTGCGCGGGGCTCGTGCGGCTGCGGCGCGCTGGCGCATTGTCAGCACCTACATCCTCGGCCCGCCGAAACTCACGGCATGCCGATCGACGCAACCCCTCGCTCGCCGCGCGCCACCAACCTGCAGGCCACGCGCGCCGCCCCAGACATCGGGCGCCCGGCCTCGACCCTGCCCCGCTTCGACGTCGCCCGTTTCTGGGACGCCGACAGCACGCCGGCCTGCCTCGCCTGCGCGAGCAGGGCGCTCGGCACCCTGGTCGCCGGCGCGCGCACGCCGGAGATCGAGGCGGCCATCGTGATGGCCTCGCTGATGCACGACGTCGCCTACTACTACGGCGGCAACAGCACCGACCGCGACCTGGCCGACGACCTGTTCGGCCGCCAGATCCGCGCCTTCGTGGCGCGCCTCAAGCCGAACGACCCCGAGGCCGAGCGCGCTGCGGCCCGCACCGCTGCCGCCGACGTGGCGGCCGTGCAGCTGGGCGGCGGCTTCCCCTTCGGCAAGTCGTACTCGTGGAGCTATGGCTTCGACCACGCCAACCGCGGCTACGCGTCGCACCTGCCCGACGAGGCCGCCAAGATCCGCGCCGTGGCGCGCGAGGCGTTCACCGAGGTGGTGCGCCAGATCGCGGCGGGCGATTTCGAGCTCTCCGATGTGCTCAAAGAGAAGCTCGCCACCGCCAAGCCCGAGTATCAGGCCCGCTTCCAGGAGGCCATCGTGCGCCTCGCCAAGAGCCTGCGCGTCGATCTGCAGGGCGACAACGCCGACAGCATCCCGGGCTTCTGACCAGCCAGCGAAGAGCGCGGCGCCGTCAAGCGATGCGGCGTTCGGCGAACCAGAGCTCGAGGATCTCAACCTCGACCTCGCCCGCCGGGCGCTCGACGGTGACGAGGTCGCCCACCACCTTGCCAAAGAGCGCGCGCGCCATGGGCGAGCGCCACGAGATGGTGCCGTGCGCGGTGTCGCTCTCGCCCTCGCCCACGATCTGCCACTTGTTGCGCTTGCCGCCCTCTTCCTCGATGACCACGGTGGCGCCAAAACACACCTTGCTGCCGCTGAGCGTGGTGGGGTCGACGATCTCGACGTCGGCGAGCAGCGTCGAAAGGTACGCGAGGCGCTTGTCGAGCTCGCGCAGGCGCTTCCTGCCGTAGATGTACTCGGCGTTCTCGCTGCGATCACCCTCGGCCGCCGCGTCGGCGATGCGCTGCACGACCACCGGGCGCTCGACCTTGCTGAGCGTCTCGTGCTCCTTCTGCAGGGTGCGGAACCCTTGCAGGGTCATGGGCTTCTTGGCGCTCATGACGAGGTGCTCACGGGATGAGCTCGTACGCCTGGCGGCCCCGCAGCCAGGTGCCCACCACGCGCCCGCGCAGCTCGGCGCCGAGGAAGCAGTTGTTCTTCGAGCGCGACAAGAGCGCCGCCGGCGTGACCACCCAGTGGCGCTCGGGGTCCACCAGGCACAGGTCGGGGGGCGCAGCAGTGCCGTGCAAGGTGCCAAGCGCCCCTTGGCGACGCAGCACGCGCGCGGGTCCGGCGGTGACCAGCTCCACGGCGCGGCGCGCGTCGATGGTGCCGTCGTGCACGAAGCGCAAGAGCACGGCGAGCATGGTCTCGAGCCCGGTGGTGCCGAAGGGCGCGCGCGCGAAGCCCTGCGCCTTCTCGCTCGCGCTGTGCGGCGCGTGATCGGTCGCTACCGCGTCGACGGTGCCGTCGGCCAGGCCGTCGACCAGCGCGCGCCGATCGGCGCCCGAGCGCAGCGGCGGGTTCATCTTGCGGTTGGGATCGAGGTCGGCCTCGCGCTCGGGCACGTCGATGCCGTCCTTGACCACGTCGTTGCAGGTGAGCGTGAGGTGGTGGGGCGACACCTCGCAGGTGACCGAGGCGCCACGCTCCTTGCCGCGCCGCACGGCGGCCAGGCTGCGCGCCGTCGAGCAGTGCAGCACGTGGTAGCGGGCGCCGGTCTGCTCGGCCAACGCGACGTCGCGCTCCACCATGACCCACTCGGCCTCGGCGGGCTGACCGAGGATGCCGGCGGCGCGCTGCACCTCGCACTCGGCCATGGGCCGGTGCTGCGAGATGCGCGTGTCCTCGGCGTGTTGCATGAACAGCAGATCGTTGGCGGCGCAGGCGATGAGCGAGCGCTCCATCAGCCCGTCGTCGAGCACGGGCAGGCCGTCGTCGGTGACCGCCACGGCGCCCGCCGCCTTGAGCGCGCGATAATCGGACAGCTCTTGCCCGGCGCTGCCACGGGTGGCCGCCGCCGCCACCAACAGGCGCGCCAAGCCTCGCTCGTCGGCGCGCCGGGACTGCTCCGCCACCAACGCCGGGTCGTCGAGCACCGGGCGTGTGTTGGGCATGACCACCATGGACGTGACGCCGCCCGCGAGCGCGGCGCGCGTACCCGTGAGCTGGTCTTCCTTGTGGGTGAGGCCGGGATCGCGCAAGTGCACCTGTAGGTCCACCAGGCCAGGCAGCAGCCAGCTCCCGCGCCCGTCGACGCGGCGGGCCACGCTCGGCACGAAGCGAGGCTCCATCTCCACGCCCGCCGGACCCACGAGCACGTCAATCACCGCATCGATCCCGGCGGCGGGGTCGATGACGCGGGCACCGCGGATCAGGGTTAGCGGCTCACGCACGACAAGACCGGCGTCAACGAACCGCGAAGCCGGCCACGAAGCTGCGCGCGGCCACCACCGCGTCGTCGATGGCACCGCTGCGCCACGCTTCAAAGCCCACCAGCGCCACCAGCACCGCGGCCGCGCTGAACGCCACCGCCCACAAGGCGGCGTCACTGCGGCGGCGCACGCCGATGGCGCGCACGGCGCTCTCCTCGGCGCGCCACTCGAAGGGCACCGGGCGGGCGCGCACGATGTTGGACGGCGCACGATCCGCCGGCTCGTCGTCGTCGGCGGGCAAGGGCGGCATCTCCGGGATGCTCCAGACGGCGGAGCCGTGGGGGCGCGGCCCCGACGACGTTCGCGTCACGTTCAGCGACGCGATGCCGTGAGTGCGCGCGCGCAGCTCGGCGTCTTGCTCGCGGCGTTGGCGGGCGCCGATGACGTTGCGCAGCCACGAGAGGTCTTCGGCGCCACCTGCATAGCCCTCGCGTACGCTCTTCCAGGTGCCAAAGCCGGGGCGCCACACCAGCGTGCCCTCGCGCACCTTGCCCTTCTGCGCGAGCGAGATCATCTCGCTCGCCGAGTAGGGCCCGCGCGGGCGGTTGTTGATGGCCGCGTACCACACGCGACTGGCCACGGGCTTGCCCTCGCGCTTGAGGGTGTCGAGGTCGCTGAAGAACAGCCCGGTGACGTCGCGGGTAACTCCCGGCATCGGCCGAAACACCCCCGAGGCCGACAGCGCAGCGGGGATGCCCACGTCGCGCTCGCCGACCACCGCCTGCCCCAGGGCCGCGTCGGAGCTCCCGGCGCGGCGGCGCACGGCGCGCAGCTCCTTCTTGGTGTCTTCGTCGTCGCGGGAGGCGAAGGGCGCGTTGCGCAGGCCGAGGACGTCGGAGCCCTCGGTGATGGCGCCGCTGAACACGGCGCGCTGCGACTCGGACACCACCATGATCGCCCGGCAGCGCGAGCAGCGCACCCGCAGGCCACCGATCCCCGCGGCCTCGAGGCGGCCGTCGGGGACCGAGTACTTCGCGCCGCACGACAGGCATGCGAACCGCACTGCTGCCTCCTTGGAAGCCGGGCCGAGGGGAGCCTAGGGCCCCGATCGGGCGGCGCAACGGGGAACTGCGGTGAGATCAGCTGCCCGACAGCAGGTCGGGCACCCCATCGGCGTCCTCGTCCGCGAGCGCGGCCAACGCCTGCGCCGCATCGTCGACCCCGTCGTTGCCGGTGTCGGTGTCGCTGTCGTCGGGGGTGTCGTCCCCGTCGTCGTCGGGGTCGGAGAGATCGGCGCTGCCGTCGTCGTCGCTGTCGATTTGCGCCAGCGGGTTGTTCGCCTCGCCGGCCTTCAAGCGGTTGTCGGCCGGGCGGGCGTCGCCCGTGACCACCGACACGGCGCCGAGGTCGATGTCGTCTTCGCCCGGCGGGATCAGCGTCGTGTCGCCTGCGCCGTTGGCGAAGGTGAGGACGCCCAGCAAGGAGCCCGGGCCGCGGCTCGACGGCGAAGGCACCTGCAGGATCACGACGAAGCTGCGCGCGCCGTCGACCGGCGCCACGAAGGCCGCGGTGGCGGCGCGCGAGGCGTCGAACACGTCGGATCCGAACACGTCGATGCGCGCGGTGTCGTCGGCGGTGCCGATGGCGATGCCGGCCATCTGCAGGCCGGTGACCTGGCGACCGAGCAGGTCTTCCTCGGGGACCACCAGGGTCCCTTGCACCAAACGGAAGCCCTCGGGGCGATCGCCGGCACCGCCATGGAAGCCGATGCAGCCTGCGCTCGCCGCCGCACACACCAGCAGCGCGAGGGCACGCGCGACACCAGTCATCGGCGCCTCCTCGTCAGGAGCAGGCCGGCGATGCCCAGGAGCGCCAGCGCCGCTGGCGCGGGCGCGTCGCCGGCGCTGGTGCAGCCGCACTCGCGCTCGAGCGCCAGGCGGTCTTCGGGGTCGACCACGCGCGGGTTGGCGCGCGGCAGCTCGGGGTCGGGCGTCTCGCGCTCGCCACAGCCGCGGCTGTCGGGCACCACGCCGGGCGCCGTCAGCGGGCACTGGTCGCAGCCGTCACCGAGACCGTCGTGGTCGGTGTCGGTCTGCGCCGCGTTGTAGAGCTCAGGACAGTTGTCGACGAGGTTCTCGGTGCCGTCGCCGTCGACGTCGCCGGGCTGGGTGACGATGGGCCCGTCGCCCTCGCCCTCACCCTCCTCGCCTTCGCCCTCGCCCTCGCCGCTGCCCACCGGGACCAGCGCCGGCACCGCGGTGTCGAGCGCGAACAGCTCGCTCGCCTCGACGATGTCGTTGCCGTTGCCCGCCGGCGCCTGCGCGAGGATGCCGTCGTCGTCGTCGCCGCCGTAGCGCACCGCGGCCAAGTAGATGACCGGCGGCACCGCGCCGAACTCCTCCACCAGGTTGAGCGTGCCCTCGAGCGCGCCGCGGCCCGGCAAGGGCTCGGTGCCGTGCTGGCCCTCGCCGGTGTTGCCGAACCAGCGCGCGAAGTCGTTCTCGCCTTCGTCCGCGAGGAAGATGCCGTCGGTGGCCACGCTGCCGGCCTTGCCGAAGGGCGCCACCGAGGTGCGGCCGGTGTTGTCGGTGACCAACAGGAACACGTCGTGGCCCCGGGCGGCGGCCTCGGTGGCGACGTAGAGCTCTTGGCCATTGAAGGCGGCCCACAGGTGGATGCCGGAGCCACTGGCCACCTCGAAGCTCTGATCCTCGAGCGCCCCCTCGAGCACCAGACGCGGGCGGAGGGCGCCGGCGTTGGGACCACAGCCATCGCGGCCCACCGCGGTGCCGCGCAAGGTGCCCGCGCAGTGATCGCAGCGGTCGCCCACGCCGTCGCCGTCGAGATCGGACTGGGTCGCGTTGGCGATGCCCAGGCAGTTGTCGTAGCTATCGAGGGTGCCGTCGTCGTCGTCGTCGGGGATGCCGTTCCTCGTCACCTGCAAGACGCGGGTGCCGAAGCCTGGCACGTTGAAGGTGGTGCCACCGGCGGCCGCGAGCTGCGCCTTGGTCATCGACACGCGCACGCCGGGATCGAGGTGATCGACGAGCACCAGCGTTTGATCCGGGAAGTCGGTGAACAGCTGCGGCGGCGGATAGACGCGCGCCGTCGTGCCGAGCGCCGTGGAGTCGGCCCGGTTCACCATCACGAGGAAGCGCTGGCCAGCGGCGAAGCGCAGGAAGGAGTAGACGTTGCCGCCACCGTCGTCACCGTTGGACGAGACGCGCAGGTAGCTGTTGCCGTCGGCGAAACCGGTGGCCGTGTCGGCCTCGTGCAGCGCGCGGTTGCCCTTCCGCACCGTGATGAGCTTGCGGTAGTGCTCGCGCAACGAGTTGCGCGCCGAGTCGCCGAAGCGATCGCGCTCGTCGTCGTAGTCGGAGAACGGATAGCGGCCGCGCAGCTCCTCGATGCCCACCTCATTGCCATAGGTGACGAGCGGAGCGCCGGGCACCGTGAGCAGGAAGCCCGCCACCGACTTGGCCTTGCGGAGGTCGCCGCCCGCCCGCAACAGGAAGCGGTCTTCGTCTTGGTTGTCGATGTAGCGCATGAACAACACGTCGTCTTGGCGGACGGTGGCGCGCGCGCGCTCGGAGGCGGCGTGCTCCACGAAGCGCGTCGCGTCTTCGAGCGCGCTGTCGACGCCGTCGAAGTTGCCGCCCACGGCGAAGGCGTCGCGCGTGTTCCAGTAGGTGTTGGGGTCATAGGCCAGGTCGAAGCCGTGCACGAAGTACTCGGCCTGCGGCGGGAGGAGCTCCGCCAGCATGATGGCGTCTGGGTTGCGCTCTTTCAGGTGACGCCGCAGCGCGCGCCAATACGATGGGGGCGTGAAGCCCGCGATGTCGGCGCGCACACCGCTGATGCCGCGATCGAAGAACCAGTCGACCACCTGCGTGAGGGTCTGGCGCACCAGGGGGCTGTTCTGGTTGTTGTCGGGTAGCGCGTAGAAGGTGAAGGCGTAGCGATAGCTGCCATCGGGGTTGAACGCGTACCAGTCGCGCATGGGGCTCGACGGGTTCTGGCGCGCCGCCTGAAAGAAGGGGTGCTGGTCGCTCGTGTGGTTGGCCACGAAGTCCATGACGATCTCGAGGCCGAAGGCCTTGGCCGTCTCGCACAAGAGCTCGAGGTCCTCGGCGCTGCCGTAGTCCTCCTCCACCGCGAAGGGGCCGGTGGTGGCGTAGCCGTGCGTGGTGGGCCCTGGCACGAGCGGCATGAGCCACACGGTGGTCACGCCGAGCGCCGCGATGGCGTCGACCTTGTCAATCATGCCGAGCAGATCGCCCTCGCCGTCGCCGTCGGCGTCGAAGAACTCGCGCACGAATCCGAGGTAGATGACCTTCTCGCCGTTCTTCCACGCGCGCGGCGGGCGCCCGAGGTCGAAGCCATCGACGGCGCCGTCGGGAAGCACCCGCACCATGGCGGTGGCGGGGTAGCTGTCGTCGACGGACAGGTGCACGAAGTACGCGCCCGGCACCGAGGGCTTGCTGAAGGTCGCCACCAGACCACTCGGCGACAGCGTGATGGGCGCGGGGTTGGCACCGTCGGCAACGAAGCTGGCGCTGCCGCCCCCCACCGTGAGCGAGCCATCGACGGTGATGGTGTCGCCGCTCACCACCACCTCGAGGCGCGGGCGCTTGGTCAGGTTGAACGACGACACCACATGCACCTCGGTGGTGCTCTCGGCCGAGAGCGTGCCCCCGCCTGCGCCCACGTCGCGCACGCGCAGGCCCACCACGTAGCGACCCGGCACCGTGGCGCGGAAGCGCGGCACCGCGCCAGGATCGCCGCGCGTGCAGGCATCGCCCTGGGGATTGCCGTGCTCGTCGATGATGACCTTGCCGAAGCCGTCGCGCGGGATCAGCTCGTCGTCGACGCAGCGGAAGAAGCCCTGCCCACCGCCCGGCGCCTCCACCACGCGCCACTGGTACTCGGTGAAGCCGAGGCCATCGGGATCCTGCGACGCGCTGCCGTCGAGCACCACCTCTTGGTTCACCTCGGCGAACAGCGTGGGCCCCGCCACGGCGACGGGCGCGCCGTTGCTGCGGTTGATGACCAGGCTCGCCGCCAGCGGATCCGACGCGAGCCCATCGGTGTTGGCGATGGTGACGTAGATGCGGTGGAAGCCCTCGGGGAGGCCCGCGATGGTGGCGTGCACGGTGCCGCCCGAAGACGTGGCGCTGAAGCTCGCGCCGGCCACGTTCACCAGGTTCGGCATGGTCGCAGCGCCAGTGTTGTAGCGCACGGCGGGCGGCTCCGCGTCCTCGTAGCTGACCTGCACGCTGGCGCCGTCGAGCGCGCGGCCGTTGGCCCCCTTCAGCACCGCAGCCTCGATCTGCACGGGGTCGGTGGTGACGAGCGCACCGTGCCCTGGCTGGAAGCTCGCAGGGTCGAAGCGCGGACGATCGGGGTTGCGCACTTGCAGACAGTTGTCGGTGGAGAACTGACCGCAGAAGCCGGTGGTGCGCGGGCTCGGGTCGCGGAAAAAGTTGCTGTCGGGGATGTCGTCGGGGTTGAGCAGCGGGTCGCTCATGTCGACGAATTGTTCGGGGTTGGCGACGTAGACGTAGATGTAGTCGCCCTCCGCCAGCGGCACGGTGAGCGAGCAGCGCTTGGGGGAACCGTTGTCGCAGCTCATGGAGCGAGCGTCGGCCACACGGTTGCGGCCGCCGTCGACGTCGAGCATGAGCCAGGCCGAGGTGATGGGGCCCGAGTACGTGATCTGATCGGCGCGAAACGAGAAGGTGACGTCCTCGGTGAATTGCGCGGCGGCAGGGGCGGCCGTCAGCAGCAGCAGGGCCCCGAGGGCGACCGGCGGAGACAGGTGCCGCATGGTCAGGGCTCCTCGCGCGAGGGTGGGTAGCGCCCGATGAAGCCGTCGTCGTAATCGAAGGGGTTGAGCTCCAGGGCCAGCTCACCCTCGACGATCTCTTGCGGCGTCGCATCGAAGTTGACGTCGCGCCAGGTGCCGACGTGGAACACGCGTGTGGTGACGGGACTTTGCGCGACGTTCAGCACCAGGTCGGGGACCTCTTGCTTGAACATGCGCGCGCCGTCGGGCGTGCCGCTCGGGTCGGGCTCATGACCCACGCCAGTGCCGAGATAGACTGCGGCGCTCGAGTAGTCGCGCACGCCGGATCCCGTCTGCGTGGTGGCGGGCGCCAGCGGATCGACGATGCCCACGTTGGCGTCGAGCGCGCCGTCGGCGTTGTCGGTGGCCAGGTTCTTCATCACGGTGGCGAAGGCGCGCCCCGCCGACGACACCAGATCGTTGAGCGGGCCGCAGCCCTCGTCGGCCTCGCAGCGCACCACCTTCCAACCGTAGGGCCGGCCGCCCGGTAGCCAGAGCGTGCGCTGCCAGACGCCGGGGTGGCCCGCGAGCTCGCGCATCTTGAGGAAGCGGTTCTCGCCGCCGGAGAAGCCGTCGCCGCAGTTGTTGCCGAGCGCGTCGACGGCCTCGCCCCACTCGCCGGTCAGGAAGATCGCCTCGCTCGGGTAGTGCCCGCGCACCGAGCCCGAGGGCGTGACGTAGGCGCCGCCGACGTCGACGCGGAAGGTGACCGGCACCCACTCGGGGTTGCCGAGCGACAAGCGCACGGTGACCGGGGTCTCGTCGGGCGCCACCATGGCGACGTCGAGGCCCTCGTAGGGGACGCTCTGCTCCACCAGGTACGCGAAGTACGGGAAGGTCTCCATGGTGCTGCCGTCGGCCACGCGCGCGGGATCGACCTTCACCTCGAGCACGGTCTCCCAGTAGCCCTCGTAGTCGCCGCCCATGGGCGCCATCGCCAGGGTGCGCGGGAAGCTCGCGTCGAAGGTGCCGTCGGCCGCGACCGCCACCTTCAGGCTCGGGTCGACCAGCTCGCGCGCGGCGCGATCGTTGACCACCACGCGCACCACGCGCAGACCATCGCCGGGGTTCGCGTCTTCTGGTGGGTCTGGCAGCGGATCGGTGTCGGGTTGTTGGATCTCGAGGGGCGGCAGCACCACCACCTGCACCGTGTTGGCGCTCGGGTCGGGCACCACGAAGGTGACCAGCACCGAGGCCATGCGCCCGAGACCGTCGACGAGGAGGAGCGCCAGCGGGCGGCGATCAAGCTGCAGATCTGCGTCGTCGCCTGGATCGAGCGTGCGCGCCGCGTCGGCCAGCACCGACAGCCGCCCAACGAAACGGTCGCCTTCGTCGACCACGGGATAGGCCACCAAGGACTCCGCGAAGGTGCCGTCGTCGTCGACCGTGGCCAAGAGCGTGAGCGACTCGTGGAGCCGCGCGGTCCCGACATCGGCGATGACTACCTCGACGTCGACGAGCCCGCCGAGCCCCGAGGCCACGAAGTTGAGCGTGCCGTCGAGCGCGCGCCCCTGCGCATCGGTGAGGCCCGCGACCTCGAGCGTGTAGCGCGTGCCGGCCACGAGGGGGCCGGTGCCGAGCCGCACGGTCTTGTCGTCCTGTGCCTCGGCGCTCTCGATGGCCACGCTGGCGGGCGGCACTACGGTGAAGTCCTTGATGGTGAAGGCGCCGGTCGACACGGTGGCGCGGTTGATGGCGCGCGAAAACGAGAGCTCGACGGTGCGCGCATCGAGCGCTGCCACCGCGGCGAAGCCGTCTCCCACCAGCTCGCCCTCGTCGAGCGGGGGCTCGCACGCGCAGCGCGACGTGAGCACCGCCAGCGTCAGCATGCACGGCATCGCGAAGTGAATGGCCGAGGCTCTCATTCGCGCCTCCGCGCACGGTCGATAGCCATGTGGAAGGCCGGGAAGCCGGTCTTGCGCTTAAACGTGATCTCGTCGCCGAACAGGTTGTCGACGATGACGCGGCCGTCGCCGTCGAGATCGGCCACCAAGAGCACGGCGTCGTCGTTGCCAGGGAACTCCTGGCCGTCGCCGAACACCGAGGGGCCGAGGGTGGCGTCGGCGTACGCGGCCCCCGGATAGCTCGGGTTCGCGGCGGCGAACCCGGTGGTGAACGACGCGAACGCCTTCCAGCTCAAGGTGCTGCCGAGCGGCACGTCGCGGATGAGCATCGAGAACACGTGATCGCCAGCGACGGCGTCGCCGCCCGTGCCGTCATCCACGAGCTCTGGCTCGACACCGGTGAGGGGTGAGCCCTCTGCGGGGAAGCCGCCGAGCGCGCTGGTGAAGGCGTGGTCGGCGATGGGCGAGGCGCCGCTGTCGACGAGCGCGGTGCCCAGCACGAACACGCCCTCGCGCTGCGCCGCCAAGGTCGAGGGCGAGATGGCGCGCGCCGGCGAGCCCACCGAGCCGCCCGGGCCCATGCCGAGGACGCCGGCGGTGTCCGAGACCTGATAGGTGAACAGCACGTCGACGAGCGGCGCGCTCGCCGCGGCGGTGAAGGCCTCCACCGCGGAGCTCTCGTTGCCGGACAGGTCGGTGACCCCCTCGGCGCTCACCGTGTAGCTGCCGCCGCCCGTCATGGGCGTGGTCGTGAGGATGACGACGTCGGCGGCGAGCGGCGCCCAGGTGCCGTTGAAGGCGGCGCCGCGCATCTCCTCGGAGGCGCCGAAGCGCACGTCGGTGATGGTGACCTCGCTGACGTCGTAGTTGGTGATGCGGTCCGCCGAGTCGGCGCTGAGCGGCTCGTTCCAGAGCAGCGCAACCTTGGTGGGCCCAAGCGACACCACGCGCTCGATCACGGGCGGGTCGAGCTCGCCGAAGCCGGGGAACTCGATCTGCGCGCTCGCGAGCACGTTGCCGGCAATGTCGCTGACGTTGGCGACGGTGAGCGCATAGGGCACCTGCATCTCCTGCGCGCTGGTGGTGAGCACCGCCTTCACGCCGCCGGCACCCAAGCGCACCGACGACACCGTGGGCGCGGCGCCGCCGCCGACGCGGGTGATGGCGAAGTGCGCGGGCGCGGCCGCGTCGTCGGTGACGCGCTCGTTGAAGGTGACCTCGATCTCCGTCGGCAAGGTGGGGCGCACCGACACCAGCGCTGGTGGCTCCTCGTCGACGATGGGGGTGAAGGGCTGAAACTGCGCGGGGCTCGTGAAGCCCGCGGTCAACGGCTGAGCCAACAGGTGGCCGCCCAGGTCGGCCAAGCCGCCGATGACCAGCGTGTAGGGCGCGTCGTTGGCCATGGCGCCGGTGCGCACCACCACCTGGTTCGGCAGCGGCACCCCCACCAGCACCTCGACGATGGCGAGGTCGACGCCACCGTCGCCGGTGACCTGCACCATGGGGTTGCTCGGCGCCACCACCGCCTCGTCGAAGCTCACCAGCACGCTCTCGCTGTCGCGCGCGCGCGCCCCGAGCAGGCGCGGCGGCGCCGTGTCCTCGACGCCTCCCGAGAACAGCGGCAGCTCCACCAGGCCGTCGTCGTAGTCGGCGCCGCTGCCAAAGGGCACGTCGCGCCAGGCACCAACGACGTCGGGCGGCAGCACGCGATCGACCTCGCCGACGATGACGACGGTGTCGGGGTTCTCGCGCTTGAACAGGATGCCGGGCCCCGGCAGGTCCTGGCCCGTGACCGAGAGGTGCGCGCCCGCATAGCTGACGCCGTCCTTGCCCAGCAGCGTCACCGGGTCGACGGCCACGCCGCCGAGGTCGTTCCTGGTGGCCAGGCCTTTGCTCACGGTCTCGAGCGTCACCGGCGGGTTGGCCGCCAACGCCGCGCTGCCGTGCGCGAGCTTGTACGCGTAGGTGCCGGGCGGCAGGCGCAGCGTGCGCGCGTAGACGGGCGCGCCGCCTTGCTCGTCGCCGTTTGGCACCAGCTCGAAGCCCGTCACCCCAGCAACGTCGGTGCGACCAGCCACACGCAGATCGCCGCCGTCCTCGGCGCGGGCGTCGAGCATGACGGTGCCCGACAGGTACAGTCCGTCGCCGAGCGGCAGTCCGCGCTCGCTGCCGTCGACCGAGCGCCACGCGAAGTCGACCACCGCCGCGAAGGTGACGAGCGAGAGCGAGAGGCCGCGGAACGGCACCGCGCCGTCGACGTCGACCACGTTGCCCGCCACGTCGAAGGCCGTGCCGATGGCGATCTCGTAGGGCGCGCCCTTGGCTTGCTGCGAGGTGACCACCAACACCTCCCGGCCGCGCACGAAGGCGGCGTGCACGTCGAGGCCCGGCACCTGGTAGGTGGCCGCGTTCTCGGCGGCGATGCGGTCGAGCGCCTCGGAGAACTCGAGGATCACCACCTCGCCGGTCTCGGGGTTGCCTGGCCGCGCCGCGGGATTGACGTCGACGATGCTGCCGGGGCGCACCTCCACGAGCGTGGGTGGCGTGCGATCGGGACCCACCGGAAGCTGGGCGTCGGCGCCGATGGGGTTCTGCTGCAGCGACGCGTCGCGCACGTTCTTCACCGCCACCGTGTGCGGCGAGCGTGGATCGACCTGCGCGTGGCTGAGGACCACGGCGCTGCCGACGACACGCGCGCTCTTCACTTGCACGGGGCGGTTCTGCGCGTCCACCAGCAGGTAGTTGCCCGCCAGGCCCGCGCTCTGCACGTCGACGTCCTCGGAGAAGGCGACGCGCGTCTCGTCGGTGGACAAGAAGGCCGCCGCCACCAAGCGAGGCGGCTCGCTGTCATCGGCGCTGACCGTGAGTGGCGCCGGGCAGGTGGTGCACACGCCGTTCTCGCGCGCCTCGGGCACATCCGCGGGCGTGAGCGGCGCGGCGCTGGCCAGCGCGCCGAGCGCGAGCCCGCCCACCAGGAGCAGGCCCTCCTCGGCAGGTGCCGCCAGCACGGCGCCGCCCAGATCGTCGTCGTAGCCGAGGTCGCCGCCGCCGAGGCGCGCGTGCAGGTTGACGTAGTTCTTGTTGCTCGACTCGTCGCCGAACGAGTCGCGGCGCACCACCAGGCAGTCGGGCTGCCCGCTGGCCGAGCCCGTGAGCACGTCGTCGATCTCGAGGATGCGCGCGTTGCCCGGCCACTCCTCGGTGCCGGTGAAGCCCTCGTTGGGCGAGCCGTCGGTGTACTTGTAGAGCACCCGCATGCCGCGCGGCAGGCCGAGCGTCTTCGTGAACACCAGATCGCCCGCCACCTCGTCGCCGCCGGTGCCGTCGTCCTTCATCTCGGTGGCTGGGTCGTTGGGCGTCAGGCGTGGACGCAAGGCGCCGGCGCTGTCGGGGACAGGCGAGAGCGGATCGAGGGTGATGCCCAGGAAGACCCGGCCCTCCTTGGGCACCTGGCGGATGAACTGCGGCGTGCCGTTCCCGTCTTTCGCGGTGCCGCTGACGTCGACGGCGAACATGACGAGCACCTGGCTCGGATCGCAGACGATGGGCACCAGCGAGGCGTCGACCGCGGCCTCGAGCGCGGCGTCGTACTCGGCCTGCGTCAGGCCCGCCAGCGCGAGCACGTCGGCCGCCGCGGACGACGAGGTGGGGTCGAGCGCCGGCGCCGCGCCCTGTGGGTCGGTGACGGCCACGATGTCACCGACGATGGCGCGGAAGGCGGCCACGCGCTCCTCATCGCCGCGGGCGAGTGCCAGCACCTCCGAGAGCGTGGTGGGCGGTGTCGAGGCCAGGCTGGCGCGCTCGCGCGCGGCGTAGCGCTCCACCACCTGGGCGGCCGCCGTGGATGCAGTGCCCAGCGGGCCGTGCGTGGCCTCGAGATCGATGACCTTGCCAGCGGCGGCCTCACTGACGAAGTCCTTGAACACCACCGAGCCGGCCGCCACCACCACGCGCACGTTGAAGTGCGACTGGCCGGGGCCGAGCTTCAAGCGAAACTGAGCGCCGATGGTGGTGTCGGCCTCGGCCAGCACGGCGCCGTCCACCGATACGGCCTGCGCGCGTAGCGCGGCGCCGCCGGCGCGCGCGCGCAGCTCGTCGGGCACGTCGTCGACCTTGCCGACGATCTCGGCCTCGGGGGGAGGGGTGGCGACGAAGTCGCCGAAGCAGGCCGACAGCGGCACCAACGTGAACAGGAGGACGAGCGCGAGGACGAGCGCGCGCCTCATGGCACCACCACCAGCACCGTGCGCATGGCACCAGTGTCGTCGACGGCAAAGGCCCGCGACAGCGCGATCTCCGTGGGCGCGCTGTCGGTGTCGACGCGCGCCACCGCGCCGCTCGGCAGGTTGAGGCGGCGCGTGTCGGCCACCACCACCGTGAAGTCGTTCTTGGGAGCAGCCAGGCCGGCCTCGAGCACGTCGCTGCCCCCGATGGCGGTGGCGGCCGTCGCGTGCGCGTCGCCCAGCTTGACGTCGACCTGCAGGGACCGCACCGGCCGCTCCAGTCCCGAGAGCACCAGCTCGAAGCCACCCTCGACCGGGTTCGCGCTCAGCTGGCCCACGGCGGCGGCGCCGTTGGGCTGCGGTGGCTCACCGCAGGTGCAGCCCCACGCGGCGCTCAGCACGCCGCTCGTGACGAGGAGCAGGACGGTCGCGCGCGTCATCGGTGAGCCTCCGCGATGGCGATCTCGAGGTCAGCGACGTCGACGTCAGCGTCGCCGTCCAGATCGGTGGCGCCGGTGGCGCTCTCTCGGTTGGCGATGGCGCGCGCGATGGCCAAGATGCCCGCGCGCTCGTCCTCGCTCACCGGTCGGCAGCCGGTGCCATCGACCTGCTCGCCCTCGATGGAGCCCTCGAGCACGCACAGGTCGCAGGCGTCGCCCACGCCGTCCTCGTCGAAGTCCGCCTGATCGGCATTGCGCACCTCGACGCAGTTGTCGTCGGCGTTCTTGACGCCATCGCCGTCGTCGTCGCCGTCGGGTGTGTAGCCTGCGTCGGGCTCGCCCTCGCCCTCACCCTCACCTTCGCCCTCCTCTCCTTCGCCTTCGCCCTCCTGCGGGCCGGCGTCGGGCGGCGTGACGCCCGGGGGGAAGAGCTTGGTGAAGCGATCGAGGAAGCGCTCGCCGGTGCTCACCAGGTGGAAGCCCGGCACCAGGTCTGGGTCATCGTCGATGCGCATGGCGATGTCGTCCACGGGCAGGCTGGCCGCCGTACGCACCACCACGTCGAGCGCGTCGCCGTCGACGAGCACATGGAAAGCGCGCGCCGCCGCCACCGAGCGTCCGTCGGGCAGCGAGCGCGCCGGCGCGGTCTCCACGGCGCGTCGCGTGGCCGCGGCGCCGTCGACCAAGAGCTCCACCAGGCCGCTCTCGAGGGGATCGGTGCTGGGCGGGCTCGCCGTGGCGGCGGTGCCGCACAGCGCGGGGCCGCTGCCGTCGGGCACGCACAGCGGGATGACGACCTCGTCCTGCGCGTCGGCCGCGCCAGCGATGGCGCGGCGGAAGCGCACGTGCAGGGCGTGCAGCCCGGGCGAGAGCGTACCCGTGGGGATGTCACGCAGCTCCACCACGTCGGCGCCACCGCCGCCCACCTCGTAGGCGCGCGGTGCGTAGACGGCGTACGACGAACCGCTGTTGGGCACGCCCGCGTAGAACACACCCGCGCTGGCCGGCGGCGCGGCGCCGGTGCCGTTTTGAAAGGCCGCGCGCGCGGCGGCGATCTCCGACGCCTCACCGGCGCCGAGCGCGGCCGGATCGAGCACCTGGTAACAGCCTTGCGCCCACGCGAGCGCGTTGCCCGTGAGCTCGCACAGCTCGGTGCCTGGCGGGAAGGTCGTGAAGATGAAGCTCTCCGTCGTTGAGCCGTCACCCCAGCCGAGCTCGTACGCGGCGTCGGACAGCACCACCAAGCCCGTGGCCGCACCGTTCACCTGGCGCTCATAGACGTAGCCGTCGCTGTTCGACGACGACACCCACACGTTCAAGGTGCTGCCGCGCGCCATGCGCCGCGCCGCGCTCACGAGCGTGGGCACCGCGGCAAGCGTGGCGCCGCCCGCGACCTCCACCAGGCCGTCGGGTCGGCCAGAGCGCACGAAGCTCTGCGAGGTCCAGCGGTTGCCGTCGAAGAACACGGCGGCGTCGGCGTCGCGCGTCAAGACGTAGGCGTACACCAGGTCCGGGCGTCCGCCGCCACTTGGGAAGCAGCGCGAGAAGGAGCCCGACGACGAGCTGGTGTCGGGGCTCTCGTTCTTCTGGCACTCGTCGTGGCTCTGGGCGAAGGCCACGCCGCTCTTTCGGTTGAGCCCCATGAAGGCCCCGAGCGCCGGGTTGCTGCAGCTGCCCGCCTGCGCTCCCGAGAACTTGCGGATGTCGCCGCCGCTCATGAGCTCGCCGAGGTTGAAGAAGAGCGGGAAGTCGAGCGCGCGCATGCCAGTGTTGATGTAGGGCGCCAGCGCGTCGCAGGACCCGGTGAAGTCTTCGCCGAACACCGCGGCGTCGTCGACGAGATCGGTGTCATCGGCGTCGTTGAAGCCGTGCAGGTCATCGTAGGTGTCTTGGATGACCTTGACGAAGGCGATCTCGTCGCCAGCGAAGTCGGCGCGATAGAAGTTCGGCCACACGTGCTTGATGGCGTCGAGGCGGAAGCCGTCGGCCTGGGTCTCCAGCATGAGCCAGCGGATCCAGCGCATCAGGTACTGGCGGACGTCCTCCGCGTACGGCGTCGTGGGGTCTTGGTACTGATAGGTCTCGGGGCGCGCGCCGTCGCGCACGTAGGAGGGCAGCTCGGTGCCGGTGATGCTGCAGGTGCCATCGATGCCCCGGGCGCCCGACGAGGTCTCGAACTGGTCGGTGCAGAAGTCGTGCAGGCCCACCAGCGTCCAGTTCGACACCTGGAATTCGAAGTCGTCCCACACGCCGATGCGCGGCGCGCGCAACACGTGGGTCATGCCGGCGAGGATCGGGTTGCCCGCCGAGGGCGCGCCCGGCTCGGCGAGCGCTGCGCTCATCGACAACGTGGCGATGCGGTCTTCACCGGAGTCGCCATTCCTCATGCACACCTCGCTGCCGGTGGCGTTCACGTAGTTGCCGTCGTCGTTGAGCGCCGTCCACTGCTTGCCGCCGAAGGCCGCGCCGTCGAAGTCGTCGGTCGATCGCATGCCGGGCTGCCGCGCGCAGAAGTCGCAGTTGCTCTGCCCCGCGCAGTTGCTCTGCTGCACCGCGGGCAGCACGTGGTAGTCCCACAGCGAGGTGCCGGGAAAGCCGTTCAGCTCCACCGGGTCGAGGCTGACACCCGCGTTCTCGATGCCGTTCGGGTTGCCGTTGTGGTTCATGACCACGTCGAAGTACACGCGCACGCCGAAGCGGTGCGCGGTCTCGACGAGCGAGATCAGCTCGGCCTTGCTGCCGTAGCGGGTCGGCACCGTGCCGCGCTGGGGCGCGCCGTCGGCGTCACCGTCGCCGAGGTCGAAGCGGTCATAGACCGCGAAGCCCACGTCGCGCGTGCCCTCGCTGCCCTTGGTGGGCGGCGGCAACCACAAGGCGTCGTAGCCCGCGCTCGCGATCTCGGGCATGCGCGCCTCGATCTCGGTCCACGGCGTCTCGAAGTACTGCAGGATGGTCTCGGCGCGGGCGCGCGGACTGAGGGTGAGCACCAGGAGCGCGGCGGCAGCGAGCGCGGGGACCACTGCGACGACTGCTCGATCACCACGCGTCATGGGCAAAGCGTGGCAGCCGCTCACTGCGTCGCAATAGGGTAAGTGTGCGTCAGATCGACATTTTCGCCGGTGTGTTTTTCGCCAGAGGCGGCGCAGGGTGCACCGCAGCGGGGCCGCCGGCACCTTGGGCTACGCTCGGCGTTCACCTTGGAGGACCAGTGTCACCACGATCATCCGCTTGGCTGCTGCTCACCCTGAGCCTCATCGGCGCCCTTGGATGCGTCCCGGTCTCCTCTGGCGAGGGCGAAGGCGAAGGCGAAGGTGAGGGCGAGGGCGAGGGCGAGGGCGAGGGCGAGGGCGAGGCGGGCGGCTGCGATGGCACCGAGCCAAAGTGCTTTCACGTCGAGGGTAGCTTCGGCGGCACCGCGTACACGTTTTCCTGCACGGGCGGCGAGACGGGCTTTGCGCCCATCGCGGTCGACTCCCCGATCCTCGACGGTGACATCGCCTACCAGGCGGTGTGCAACGACCAAGTCCAAAGCGGCGGCCTCGGAAGC
Organism: Deltaproteobacteria bacterium; assembly: GCA_020850995.1. Lineage (GTDB taxonomy): Bacteria > Myxococcota > UBA727 > UBA727 > VGSZ01 > JACOUT01. The sequence continues at coordinate 19,335 of JADZDP010000159.1, read as the reverse complement.
ACCTTCACCACGCAGCTCATCCTGTCCGCCGCAGACGCGAGCAGCCTCTCTCCGTGGACCAAGGCGTGGGACAGCCCAGAGCAAAACACCGTCGACGGCGTCGCGCTCACGCTGCAGTTGACCAAGAACCCGGCCGACCAGCTCTCGAACCAGAGCCCGAACTTCGAGGGCGCGAGCGTGACCGTGGACGAACACACGCTCGGCACGAGCATCGCGGGCAGCTTCACTGGGGCGTGGGGCGACGCGGTCATCGTCGACCTCCACTCCGTGTCTTGGAAACACCTCTGCGCGGCATGGACGGGGACGGGCTGCGACACGGGCCTCGGCCAACCGGTCCCCGCCGACTGCACCTGCACGAGCCCACCGCCGGCGACCGTGGGCACCATCGCGGGCTCGTTCTTCTTCAGCTTCCCCTGACAGCACGTTGAAGCACGGGCCGTCAGGCTCGTTTTCTGATCCCGGACCGAGCGGACGCGATGCACGCGACGGGAGAGGTCAGGAGACGAGCGCTACGGGCACGGCCCGGCGGGCAGCGCGCTCACGTACTCCTCGAAGCGCACCAGCCACGCGGCGCCTGCGCTCGGGCGCAGCTCGGCGCCGTTGACCGTGAAGTAGAGCTGCATGCTCGCACGCGCGCGATCGCCGTCGGGCTGCGCCACGATCTCCGTGGGGACGCTCGTGCACGTGTAGGGCGCGAAGGGATCGAGCCCCCCCAAACCGAGCGCGAAGCGCGCGTTGTTGCCCGCGTGATCGAGCGCGCCTAGCCACTGCCATTGCCAGGCAGCGTCGGACGCAAAGCGATAGTGCGCGCGCACGTCGAGCTGGCGCCACTGATCCGGGTTGTCCCAGTCGGTGACGCCGGGCTCCCACACCTCGAAGCAGACGTTCCTCACGGCCGCACGCTGGCGCGCCCACCCGTCGTAGCGGAGCTCGTCGCCAAGCGGAGTGCCGCCGTTGCACGCGTGGCTCGAGTCGCGGCTGATGCGCGCCACCACGTTGCCCATCCAGTCGGGCTGCGCCGGCGACGGGCACACGCTCGGGTCGTCCGACACCGACCAAGCGTTGTCGACGACGAGCACGTAGTTCTCGAAGGGGTTGGCGTTGCGGTTGTGATCGAACCAGCGGTTGCCGGCGGCGTCGCGCAGAAAGGGCACGAGCTCGATGCGCGTGCGGTTGAGCGAGCTGAAGCTCATGCCGGGCGAGGGCGTGTGCTCGTCGATGCGGAACGCAAAGCGACGGTTGCCAGCACCGGCGGTGCCCACGTCCACCGCGTCGACCTCCCACCACGCGCGCTCGCCCATGCTGGTCTGGTAGAGCACGTGCGGTGTGGCGCCGAGGGCGAGCTGCTCCTCGGAGACGTCGACGGTGCCGGCCCACACGTACTGACAGCCGCTGTCGCCGCAGCTCGACTCGTAGCCGCCCATGCCGTTGCTCGGGCGCCTGACCTCGCGCAGCACGATGCCGCAAGCGTTCTCGGCGACGTCGGCGCCTTGCGCGCTGCCCTCGAGGGGCGCCGCGCCCACCCGGGCGCGCGCGGGCGTGCCATCGAGCGCGACGCCATCGCTCACGTCGACGGCGCAGGCGGTGGCGGTGATGAAGAGGAGCGCGGCGCTGAGCGTGCGGTGGTGCATGGGCGCGACCGTGGCAGCGCCGCGCCCGCGCACAAGAGGGCAAGTGTGCGTCAGATCAGAACAATTGCCGGTGCGAAGCGCACCGGTGGCGGTGCAAGGTGCACCGCCTCAGCGCCGCAGGCGGCTCAGGAGCGTGATCAGGTTCCACAAGAGCACCAGCACGCCCATGGTGATCTCGTAGGCGCCCTCGACGTGTTGGTCGGTGCCAAGCGCGTGCACCACGAAGTTGAGGCGGTAGAGCAGCCCGGCGGCGCTCACGATCACGAAGGCCGCGGAGATGGCGAGCCCGAGGGTGCCACCGAAGGGAAAGAACACGCCGATGGCCATCAACACGAGCATGGGCACGAAGGCCATGGTCAGGAAGGCGCCCACCAGCTTGAGCTCACCCTTGCTGAACCAGACGTAGATCAGCATGCCGAGCGCGGTCGCGGCCACCAAGCCCAGCGCTTGCACCGTGATCTCCGTGGCGCCGCGCACGCCGGCGATGGCCACGGTGGTGAGCAAGAGGCAGCCGAGCGCCACGCCCTCGGCGAGCACGGCCACGATGAAGCCCGGCACCTTTGCGCTCGAGTACACCATCTTCCGGCACACGAAGTGCGCGAGGAAGAAGGTGCCGAGCACCACGATGGTGCCGCCCCAGCGCCCCGCCTGGAACACGACGGGGGCGATAGTGAGCATCGAAGCGCTGCCCACCACGCCGGCTGCGACGAGGCCACCAAGGGTCCACAGCGCGGTGCGCTTGAGGAAGGCGTGGCGCTCGGCGGCAGGGCCGGAGATGGCGGGCGCGGGGGCAGCGTAGACGCTCATGAGGACCTCGTTGCAGCCAGGGTAGCAGGGTGCGGGCGCGTCGGGTTGCGGACGCCCGTCACGGCCCCTGCCAGTCGACCAAGACGCCGACCACGCCGGCGGCGCCGAGCACCACCACCGTGGCGCCGGCACCGATGGCGAAGGCCGCACCAGCGCGTCCGGCGTCCACCGGGTCGCTGCTCACGAGCGCGAGCGCCCCTGCCCCGGTGGTGGTGAGGGCGAGCGCGCCGCCGATGCCCGCCACGGTCCAGAACATCCACGGCTGCAACGGCGCCGGCGCCAGCGCCGACGAGAATGCGCGCAGGTCGAGGGGCGCCGCGCCGTCGGCGACCTCATGCTCGGGGAACAGCTCGCTGGCGAGGTCCGGCATCGTCGTCAGCGGGCTCGTGCGATCGTCGGCGAGCGCCGCCGTGTGCGCCCCGAACAGCGCGGCGCCGCTCGCGCTGTCGTGCCGTTCCAGCGTGAGCGTCCACAGGCGAGCGTTCGCCTCGGCACGGCCGGCCACGAACGCGTCGACCTCGAGCGCGCGGGCCAGCTCCGCCAGGCACCGCGCATCGCTGCGACAGGCGGGCCGCGCGCCCGCGAGCGCGCCCTGCACCTCGGCCGGCGACAGCACGATGAGTCCGTCGCGGCGCTGCAGCTCAGCCGCGAGGGCCTCGCTCATGACACGCGCCACCCGTTCGGGAACGCCGCTGGCGGCGAAGGGGAACACCGCCACCGCCACGCGCGACCCCGGCGACGCGTCGTCGTCGTCGTCATCGTCGACGGTGCGCTCATCGCCGGCCACGGGGACCGGTGCGTCCGGATCCCGCTCGAGCTCGATGCGCACGCGCGCCTCGCCGCCCGCCTCCAGCGCCACCTCGCGCTGCGACGACAGCCAGCCGGTGGCGGCCACATCGATGCGATGTGGGCCAGCCGCCAAGGTCAGCGGCGCGCGCAGTGGCGCTGGCCCTCGGAACACATCGTCGACCACGATGCGGGCACCGACCGGGGCCACGTCGAGGAGCAGGCGCCCCAACAGCCGTTCGGGCGCCAACAGCATCATCACCAAACGCTCGACGGCCGCGTCGCGCGCCACGCCAGGCGCCGGCAAGCGCAGGCGCTGCGTCACCGGCGCGGGCCCGCTCGCATCGACGGCGATGAGGCCGAGCGCCAAGGTGTCGTCGTGCTCGAGCGCCCCCACCACCACCCGCCCGGCGCCGGCCAGCGCCCCCATGCGGCGGGCGCACTCGACGAGCGCGAGGTCGCAGCTCAAGCCGAGCGTGGTGGCGCTGCGGAGCGCCTGCGCCGTGACCTCGGCGGGCTGCACCGTGGCGTAGCGCCCGGCAGCCATGCGCACGCGTTCTTCCAAGCGCGTGCGCGCCGCCGCGTCGCCAGCGCCAGCAACGGCGAAGACCGCCAACGGTCGGTCGTCGGCACGCGCGACGCACGCGAGCAGCAGCACGACGACCATGGGGAACCAGGCGCGCACGGCGGCGGACGCTAGCGAGCTTCGCGGCATTGCGCGAGGCACTGCGTGATGGCGGCGCGCACGTCGCTCTGCTCTGTCCCCGTGAGGCGATCGACGTCGCGCGTGGTGGAGCGCAGCACGCGCGCGCATGCCGTGTCGCACCCGTCGAGCCTCTTGAGCATCGCCGACAGGCGCGTCGCGGGGCGCGGCTTCTTGCCGGCGGTCGGCGCGGGGCCGGCGCCTTGGACCTCGGCGGGGAGCGGCGCCGATGGGTCGAGCGGCGCCGGGCGCGGCTCCTCGATGACGAGGCCAGCGTCGGCAGCGGGCACCGGCGCTGGCGGCGACGCCACCACCGACGACGCCGGCACGGGCTCGCCCACGAGGAAGATCACGAGCAGGAGCAGGCCCACGAGCACCACGGCGCCGGCCACGAGCGCGACACCGATGCTCGACGCCCGCGGCCGGGTGGGCGCGCCGGCGACAGCCGGGAGCAGTGGCACCGTGGCCCGCGCGGGCGTCGCGCGTGCTGCGTGCTGGGGCGCGGTGGTGTCCGGCCCACCGCTCGGCGCGCTCGCGCGTCGTATGGTCTCGGCGAGCGCGAGCTCGGGGATGGTGGCCGCCGCCAAGGTGACGGTGGGCGGCGACGGGCGCTCGAGCGCCAACAACGCCTCGATGGCACGCACCTCCTCGAGCGCGATGCTCATCACGGGGCTCGAATGATCCGGCGGCAGCGTATCGCTGCCCTGGCGCGCGGTGGCGATGCGCGCCAGCTCTGGTCGCGCGAGCTCGCGCACCAGCTCACCCAGACGGTGCCCTGCGTCGACGGCGCCGCCGCGCACCGAGAGCAGCTGGGCGATCTCGTCGCGCAGCACGTCGGCGCTGCCGGTGCGCTCCGCCAGCTTGGGGGCGATGGCCGCGCCCACCACCGCGCGCAGGTCCGGCGCGAGCCGCTCCAGGCCCGGCGGCAGGTAGGTGCCGCTGCCGGCGCGCAGCCAGATCTGATCGTGCTTGAGCGCGCCCCAGTAGCGCTCGCCGCTCAGCAACTCGAAGAGCACCACGCCGAGCGCGAACACATCGGCGCGCTCGTCGAGCGCCCCCCCCGACGCCTGCTCCGGCGACATGTACGCGAGCTTGCCGAGCACCACGTCGCGCTCGGTGTGCGCCTCTTTCAGCGACGAGAGCGCCAGGCCGAAGTCGATGATCTTGACCGTGCCGTCGACGGAGCACATCAAGTTGTGTGGCGAGATGTCGCGATGGACGATGCCGAGCGGCTCGCCCGTGATGGGGTGGCGCGCGGCGTGCGCGAATGACAGCCCGTCGGCAGCGCAGCCGATGATCCACAGCGCCAGGTCTTCGTCGATGGCCACACCCGCCTCGCCAGCACGCAACGCGAGCTGGCGAACGTCGATGCCCTCGACCACTTCCAGCGCGATGAACAGGGTGTCGCCCACGCTGCCGGCATCGACCGTGCGGCACACGCAGGGGTGCGAGAGCAAGAGCGCCACGCGGCTCTCGTCGACGAAGCGCTGGCGCGCCTCGACGTCTGCCACCAGGCCCTCACGCAGCGTCTTCACCACACACAAGGAGGGGGCGCCAGGCACCGCCTCGGGTCGCGCCAGCCACACCTCGCCCATGCCGCCCTTGGCCAACGGCTCTACCAACAGGTACCGGCCGAGCCGGCGCACCGCGCCCATGCGCGCGCAGGTTAGCAAAGCGCGGCCCGGCGCGTTTTGCGCCGCCGCCGGTGCACCATGCCGCGCCGGGAAGCGCTGCTGACGTCGTGGGCGCGCGTTGACAGCCCCGCGTCGAGCCCTTACCCGCTGCGCCATTGGGAGGTCGTCATGCGCGCGTTCGTCTCTTCGCTTCCGGTCGCTCTCTTCCTCGGCGCGGCCTGGCCCGCCCTGGCCGGCAACCTCACGCTCAACGATCCCAAGGGCGACGACAACGGGCCGGGCAGCTACACCTACCCGACCGACGCCGCCTACAAGAAGGGCAGCTTCGACCTCACCGAGGTGGAGGTGAAGGACAAGGGCACGGAGCTCGAGATCACCATCGGCGTCAACGCCACCTTCGAGGATCCCTGGGAGAGCGCCAAGTGGCCCACGCCGGGCAACGGCTTCTCGCTGCAGATGGTCCAGCTCTACGTCGACACCGACGGCAAGGCCGGCAGCGGCGAGCAGCACGCGCTGCCCGGCATGAACGCCACCTTCGCCGACGACTCGCGCTGGGAGAAGGTGCTCATCGTCTCGCCCCAGGCCAACAAGGAGATCGCCTCACGCCTCGAGCAGAAGGCCAAGGCGCAGAAGGACAAGGTGGTGCTGCCGACCAAGGTGAGCGCGAAGGGCAAGAAGGTGACGGCCATCGTCAAGAAGGCCGACCTGCTCGGCGCCACTCCGCCGGAGAAGGCTGGGTGGCAGGTGCTGCTGTCGTCCAACGAGGGCTACGACAAGGAGCCCAACAACGGCGTGCTGGCGCGCATCGTCAACGAATTCGAGGGCCAGCATCGCTTCGGCGGCGGCGACGATGGTGACGTCGACGCAAACTTCGTCGACTGCCTCGCCGGCAAGGCCAAGGGCGGCGACGACGAGAAGGCGGCGCAAGCGACCATGCTCAAGTTCGACGCCAAGGCGAAGAAGCGACCCGTGCTCTCGATGGTTCGCCTGTGACGCGCGCGGGCGCGTGGTGCACGGTCCTGGTGCTCGCGACCTCGGCACCGGCGGCCGCGCAGGAGGACGAGGCTCCCGTGGAGCCCGCCGACGAGGCATCACCGTCGCTCACAGCGCCGCCCGCGACGCCCCTCGTGAGCGACGCGCTGCGCGCCGAGATCGACCGCATCGTCGACGAGAAGCTGCAGGCCAAGCTCGCCGAGCTGCCCGCGAGCGCGCCGCCAGAGCCACCGCCGCCCGTGTCGTTCACCCTCAAGGGCGACTTCTTCACCAAGGTGTTGCTGCGCAACAACACCTCGGGCGGCTGTGTCTCCTATGGCAACCCCGCACCCGAGGGCGACAACTTCGCCGGCGACAACGGCCTCTGCTCCGAGCTCGGGCTCACGCTCACCGGTCGCGTGTCGGACCGCGTCGAGGCGGGCGCGCGCCTGCAGACGCGCTTCGGCGCCGAGTGGGCGGACTGGTACGAGAACGGCGACGAGCGCGACGCCGCCGACGGCAGCGGCGAGAGCTTGGGGCAGAACCACGCCGCGTACCTGCAACTGCGCGGCGTGTACCTGCGCATCGCGCCGCCCATCCCCACCATCCGCAGCGTGCACGTGGGCGCCACCGACCTCGGCATGTACAACCCGTGGACTATCGGCAAGGCGCGCTACACCGAGCGCGACAACGCGCGCGCCGCGTTGCTCGACGGCAGCTTCGGCGCACCCTTCTCGTACACGCTGGGCGTCATCGCGTTGCCCAAGCTCTACGCCGGCCCGGGCTACACCACCGGTATCGCCGATCCGCTCATCGACAACCCCTTTTGGCAGCGCGACTTCGCCTGGGCGGGCAAGCTCAAGCACGACAACGACTGGTTCGGGCTCGAGCACATCACGAGCGCGGTGCTCGACGAAGAGGCCGACCTCGACGATCCCGACGCCGTAGGCTCCACCAACGCCGTCGACGCGCGCGACGGCGGCGTGGTGACCAACCTGCGTTACGTCAACACCAACCACACCCTCGAGATGAAGAGCAACGCCATCGACTGGCTCGGGCTGAGCGCGTTGGTGGGCTACTCCTACTCCCGCACCGACGACGCGTTGGTGTTCAACTCGGTCTCCGGCGCGCAGGGTTTCACGCCGGCGCCCATGGGCGAGCATCACGGCTACGCCGCGGTGGCGCGCGTGGAGCTGTTCGATCCCGCCGACATCGACCTCGACCTGCAGCTCGAGTACTTCAACATCGGCACCGACTGGGTGGCGGTGATGGGCGCGCGCCGCGAGGCCGACGTGCTGCTCACCGACGGCTTCGTCGACGGCCAGGTGCCGACGCTCAACGTGGCCAACGAGTTCCAGGACTTCACCGAGGCCTTCTACGAGCCCGTGGTGGGCTGGCACGGCTCCACCGCGGTGCTCACCTGGCGCCCCGGCGCGCTCGAGCTCGCCGGCGAGGGCACCTTCCTCGAGTACAACACCGACACCGGCGCGGGCTCGCTCGACACCGACAAGACCTACCCGGACTTCCTCTCCACCGACGGCATGACCGACACGGACTTGTTCACCTTCGCCAACACCAACGACCGCGGGCGCGACCCACGCAGCGTCTATCACGAGCACCAGAACCGCCGGACGCTCATCGCCATGGTCAAGGGCGCCTACACCCTGGACGTGCTCAAGACCGTGGTGCTGCGCGCCAAGAGCAAGCTCATCTACGACACCGACCAGCGCGATCAGTCCATCGAGGAAGCCGACAACTACTCGGGGCTGTTGTTCTTCAACAAGGCGAGCGTGGAGGCGCCGATCACCGACGAGCTCTCCGCCGCCGTGGGCTACGGGCTCGACGCGTGGTTCGAGGAGCACCGCAGCGGCGAGGTCATCGCAGGCGTGGCCGACTACCCGAACTACGTCACCATCAAGCACAAGGTGTTCACCGACCTGCGCTACGTCTTCGGCGGCGCCAACCTGTGGATGCACGTCGAGTACCTGAACAAAGACCTGGACGCGTCCGACGACCGGCTCGACCAGCGTGGCCTGGGCGTGTTGCGCGCCATCGGAACGGTGAGCGCCAGCTTCTGACCCGCGTCTTCGCACGACGCCCGCTTCGTTGCGGGCACCCGCGCACCGGTCTAGGCACCATCGCGCACCCGGAGGATCCCCTGGCTGCCATCTCGCTCAAGGGCATCGAGAAGCGCTACGGCGACGTCATGGTCGTCAAGCACCTCGATCTCGAGATTCACGACGGCGAGCTGGTGGTGCTGGTGGGCCCCTCTGGCTGCGGCAAGTCCACCACCCTGCGCATGATCGCTGGGCTCGAGACCGTCTCTGGCGGCGAGCTCTTGATCGACGGCGTGCGCGTCAACGACACCGCGCCCGGTGACCGCGACCTCGCCATGGTGTTCCAGAGCTACGCGCTCTACCCGCACATGAGCGTGCGCGAGAACATCGCGTTCGGCCTGCGCATCCGCAAGCTCGGCGCTGCCGAGGTGGAGGCGCGCGTCGTCGAGGCCGCGGCCGCGCTTGGGCTATCAACGCTCTTGGAGCGCAAGCCGCGCCAGCTCTCGGGCGGGCAGCGCCAGCGCGTCGCCATGGCGCGCGCCATCGTGCGACGTCCCAAGGCCTTCCTGTTCGACGAGCCGCTGTCGAACCTCGACGCCAAGCTCCGACTCGAGGTGCGCGCCGAGATCGCGGCGTTGCGCCGGCGCACCGGCACCACCACGGTGTACGTCACGCACGATCAGGTGGAGGCCATGACGCTCGCCGATCGCATCGTGGTGCTCGACGGCGGCGTGGCCCAACAGGTGGGTGCACCGCTCGATCTGTATCGCAAGCCCGCCAACGCTTTCGTCGCGACCTTCCTGGGTACGCCCACCATGGTGCTGCTCGAAGCCGCCCGCGCAGGCGCCGCAGCGCCGCCGGGCGCACAGCAGGTGGGCGCGCGCCCGCACGACGCGCGGGCGCGCGCACCCGCCGCGCCCACGCCCGCCGAGGCCGTGCGCCTCGGCGAGATCGACGTGGAGATCGTCGAGCGCCTGGGCCAAGAGAGCTTCGCCTTTGGGCGCCTGGCAGGTGCTTCGGCGGCCACCGCCCGGGTGGGCGCGCTGCTCGAGGACGACGCAGCCAAGGCCGGGGCTCGCCTCGCCATCGACGTGCCACGCGATCGCCTGCACTTCTTCGATGCGCAGGGCCAGCGCCTTGGGTGAGCGGCTCGTCGCCCTGGTCCTCGTGTTGGCGCTGGTCGACGCGCCGACGGCGGCTGCGCAGGAGCCCACCGGCGATGACCCGCGGCCCGAGGTGGTGCTCTGGCACGCCTACCGGGCGCGCGAGCAGGAGGCCCTCGAACGCTTTGTCCTCGAGCTGAACCAGAAGGAAACGCGCTTTCGCGTCACCGTGCTGGCGGTGCCCTATGACGCGTACCTGGACAAGATCACCGCGGCCATCCCGCGCGGCCGCGGGCCCGACGTGTTCGTGGCCGCCCACGACACCATCGGCGACTGGGCCGAGGCCAAGACCATCGACGTCGTCGATGACCTGCTCGATCCCTCGCTGGTTGCCCAGCTGCAGCCCGGCCTCGTTGCCGCGGTGCTCTATCGCGGTCACGCCTATGGTGTGCCGCTCGCCTTCAAGTCGGTGGCGCTGTGGCGCAACACCGCGCTCGTGCCCGATGCCCCCGCGACGCTGGCGGAGCTCGAGGCCGCCGCCAAGAAGAACACCGGCGACGGCCGCTATGGCCTGGTCTACGAGAACCGCCTCTTCTACTTCCACGCGCCCTTCTTGTTCGGCTTCGGCGGCGGGATCTTCGACGACACCGGCCGGCCGACGCTCGACGCCGCCACGAACATCGAGAGCGTGCGCTACGCCCAACGCCTGGCACGCGAGCTGGCGGTGGTGCCGCAAGAGACCAACGGCGCGCTGGTCACCTCGCTGTTCGTGGAGGGCAAGGCGGCGATGATCCTGAATGGCCCCTGGGCGCTCGGCGATGTCGGCGACGCCGTGCCGCTCGCCGTCAGCCCCCTGCCGAAGACCAACGACGGCAGACCGCTGAAGCCCTTCCTCTCCGTCGAGGCCGCCTTCATCTCCGGCAAGACCAGCAAGCGCGCGCTCGCGGTCGAGCTGGTACGCGCGCTCGCCGGCCCGGAGTGCAGCCGCCGCCGTCTGGTCGAGGGTGCGCAGCCAGTGGCGTTGCGTGCGGCCTGGGACGATCTCGGCGATTCCTCGAAAGACGCGCCCATCCTGCGCGCCTTCCTGGCGCAGCAGCAGGACGCCATCCCCACCCCCAACACGCCGGCCATGAAGTCGGTGTGGAGCCCCTTCGATCTCGCGCTGGGCGCCTCCCTCGGGCAGGGCCTCGATCCCGCGCAGCCCTTGGCCGAGGCCCAAGCCAAGGTGGCCGCGGTGGTGCACGCCATCGAGACCGGGCCGCAGCGAGGATCGCGCTCGGGCTTCATCATCTTCGTCGTCGTCACGGTGGCGCTGCTCGGCGGCGCCGTGGTCATCGGCGTACTGCGCTACGGGACGCGCCGCCTCGTCCGCGACGCCGTCCGGCAGAAGGCCGCCTACCTCTACACGGCGCCGGCGATGATCGGCATGGGCCTCTTGGTGTTTGTGCCCTTCGCCGTCGGCATCGGCATGGGCTTCTTCGAGCACACCTGGGGCAGCTACACCTTCGTGGGCCTCGAGAACTTCCGTCGCATCCTGGCGGGCGGCGACTCGCGCTTCTTCACCACGCTTGGGATGACCGTCTTGTGGACCGCCTCCAACGTGTTCTTGCACGTCGTCATCGGCGTGTTCCTGGCGCTCTTGCTCAGCCAAGCGCGCCTGCGCTTTCGCGCGCTCTATCGCGTGTTGTTCATCGTGCCGTGGGCAGTGCCCAACTACATCACCGCGCTCATCTGGAAGGGCATGTTCCATCCCGAGCTCGGCGCCATCAACCAGGCCCTCGGCCTCACGGGCTTCTCGTGGATGAACGAGACCTGGAGCGCGTTCCTCGCGAACCTCATCACCAACACCTGGCTCGGCTTCCCCTTCATGATGGTGATCGCGCTCGGCGGGCTGACCTCGATCCCGAACGACCTGTACGAGGCCGCCGCGCTCGACGGCGCCAGCGCCTGGCAGCGCTTCACCTCGATCACGTTGCCGCTGTTGTTGCCCACGCTCGCGCCCGCCATCGTGCTCGGCACGGTGTGGACCTTCAACATGTTCAACGTCATCTATCTGGTGAGCGGTGGCGCGCCACAGGGCAAGACCGACATCCTCATCACCGAGGCGTTCCGCTGGGCCTTCGAGCGCGGCCAGGGCGGCGCCTTTGGCTACGCGGCCGCGTACTCCGCGCTCGTGTTCCTGATGCTCGTCGGCTACACCACCGCCGCCAACCGCGTGGCCGCCAAGGTCGCCGAGGTGCGGCCATGAGCACGCGTGACGACGGCGGCATGGCGGGCGCGCGCTCGAGCCTGTTGGTGGGCCTCGCCAGCCACGCCGTGCTCATCGTGGTCTCGGTGGTGGTGCTCTACCCCGTGCTCTGGGTCCTGCGCATGGCGCTGACGCCATCACAGGCCTTCGCCTCGGGGCTCTCGCCCATCCCTACCACCGTGTCGCTGCAGAACTTCGTCGACGTCGTGGGCCACCACGACCTGGGCGGACGGTGGATCTTCGGCGTGCAGCTCTACAACTCGCTGGCGGTGTCGGCGCTGTCGGCGCTGGTGGGCGTGGCGCTCGCCACCACCGCCGCCTATGCGTTCTCGCGCTTCGCCTTCCCCGGCAAACGCCTGGGCCTCGGCGCCTTGCTGCTCACGCAGATGTTCCCCGGGACCATGATGATGATCCCGCTCTACATCTTGCTCGACGAGCTCAGCCTGCTCGACACGCAGCTCGGGCTCGCGCTCGTCTATGCCACCACCTCGATCCCCTTCTCCACCTGGCTGCTGAAGGGCTACTTCGACACCATCCCCATCGACCTCGAGGAGGCCGCGCGCATGGACGGCGCGTCGACGGCGCGCATCTTCTGGTCGATCATCCTGCCGCTGGCGCGCCCCGCCGTCGCCATCACCTTCTTGTTCTCGTTCATGCAGGCGTGGAACGAGTTCATCCTGGCCGCCAAGCTGATGAACTCCGAGGCGAGCTACACCTTGCCCGTGGTGCTGCGCGGCTTCGTGGGCGACAAGAGCACGGCGTGGGGCCACTTCGCCGCCGGCGCCACCGTGGTGTCGGCGCCCGTGATGGTGTTGTTCTTCTTCTTGCAGCGGCACCTGGTCGAGGGACTCACGGCCGGCGGCGTGAAGGGCTGACGGCAGCTCGCTGCACGAGCCCTCACGACGGCGCGGGGTCGGCGACCAGCGCCGGCAGCACCTCGCCCGCCTTGCCGGGGAGCCAGATGCCGTCGAAGGCGCGCTCGGGACCGACCTCGATCAGGCGCGCGCCAGCGTCGGTGGCGAGCTCGGGGATGGTGGCGGCCGGATAGACGAGCCCCGAGGTGCCCACCACCAGCACCAGGTCGGCCTGTCGGGCCGCGGCCTGTGCGCGCTGCCACGCGGGCTCGGCCAGCGCCTCACCGAACATCACCACCGACGGCCGATGGCGCGGCTGCGTCCAGGTCCCGGCGCTCGGCAAGCCAATGAGGGGCAGCAGGGCGCGGGCGAGGCGCGTGCGCTTGAAGAGCCCACGCTGCGAGCGCGCCAGCGCGTCGGCGATGCGGGCGAGCTCGGGCCGCTCGAGCCGGCGCAGCGCGCGCCCCTCGGCGTCGACGATGTCGAACATGCTGCCGTGGATCTCGTGCACCGCGCTGTTGCCGGCCTCTTGATGCAGGGCGTCGACGTTTTGCGTGATGACCGTGAGCGCGCCGCCCCGCGACGCAATGCCGCGCTCGAGCGCGGCCAGCGCCTGGTGGCCCGGGTTCGGCGCCGCGCACGCGATGGGGCCGACCAGCTCCTCGAGGAAGCGCGCCAGTCGCGCGGGGTCGGCGGCGTACAGCTTCGCCAAGCCCATGGGCGTGCCGAATTCCTCGGGCGGGTAGCGCTGCCAGAAGCCACCCTCGGTCCGAAAGGTGTCGATACCGCTCTCGGCCGACACGCCCGCGCCCGAGAACACCACGATACGGCGCGCGTCGCGCACCAAACGCGCAGCAGTGGCGAGGTCGCTCACGCTCGCATCGCCGCTCATGCCTTCCACGCCACGTCGCCCCGTCCGGCGCGCGCGTTGCACAGCCGCGCCCACGCGAACAGCAGGTCGCTGAGGCGGTTGAGGTACGCGAGCAGCTCGGCACGCACGCGCACGCGCTGCGCGGCCAGGCGCACCACCTCGCGCTCGGCGCGGCGCACCACGGTCCGCGCCACGTGGAGGCGAGCGGCAGCGTCGGTGCCCGTGGGTAAGACGAAGCTCGTCAAGGGTGGTGTGGCCGCGGTGGCCTGGTCGATCAGGCCCTCGAGCTCGGCCACGCGCCCCTCGTCGATCTGCGTCGTCAGGCGTGCGCCGCGCTTCCCCTGCCGCGGCGGGGGCGTCGCGAGCTCGGCGCCCGCCGAGAACAGGTCGCTCATGAGCCGCTCGAGGTGCTCGTGCAGCTCCACGGGAAGGTCTGCAGCGGCGCGCACCAAGCCGAGCGCGGCGTTGGCCTCGTCGACAGCGCCGTACGCGCACACGCGCGCGTGGCTCTTCTTGACGCGGGTGCCACCGAAGAGCCCCGTGTCACCCGTGTCGCCCGTGCGCGTGTAGAGCTTCATCGTGCGGTCGCCGCAGCGTCGTCGCTCTCATCGGGAACGGTAGGCCAGGCCAGGTAGCAGCCCACAAACGACACCGCGGCCACCATGCTCGCGGCGACCACGCCGTAGGTGTCGACGGGGCCGAGTGCACGGTCGCCCTCCATCACGCCATGGAGCGCGGCGATCTGCGCGAGGCGTGTGCCGGCCGTGGTGTCGTCGGCGTTGACGCTGCCGTAGCCCGTCTCCCAGCCGGCGCCGGTGGGATCGAACGAGCGCGGGGGCGCCTCCTGTCCCTTGCCTCCCCGCACCAGGCGCGCGAGGTACGCGCGCCGATCGACGAGTACCGTCTCGTTCGCGGCGCCGTCGACCTCGTGCGACTCGAAGTGCATGACGAGCAGCGAGGCGGCAAAGGCGGCCGCCACGCCTGCCGAGGCGAAGCCGACGCCGCCAAGCGCCAGCGCGGGCACCGGTGAGCGCGCCGCCGTCGCGGGCGGCGCGTCGACCGCCACGGTCGTGACCGCGCCGGGCTCCACGCGCACGTCGATGGTCTGATCGAAGCCGTTGGCGGTGCGCACCAACACCACGTGCGAACCCACGCGCGCCACGCTCGGCCCCTGCATGCGCAGCCCGTCGACGAACACCTCGGCGTCGCCGGGCACGCCGGTGACGACGATGCGGCCGGACCACGACGCGGGATCGAAGGCGCGGCGCAGGGCGGCCGCGACCACGCCCGGTCCCTCGTTCGGGGCCTGTCGGACCGACTCGTGGAAGACCAGGGTGCCCTCGCCCGCCTCGCGCACCGTGATGTCGACGACGAAGCGCCCGCGGTCCTCGGTCACCGCCACCTGCGCCACCTCGTCGAGCGCGCGGCCGGATTCGGCCCGGACCTCGATCGCGCACTTCGCGACGAAGCCCTCGCTACAGGCGCGCGTCGGTGCCACCCGAACCAGGCGGCGCTTGAGCACGTCGCCGATCTCGATCTCCAACGCCGAGCGCAGCTCGTCGGCGCGCGCCGTGTCGCGCGAGGCGACCTTGATGGGCATGAGGCCGGTCTCCGCCGATGCGCGACTGGCCAAGAACCCAAGGATCAGCGTGGCGACGAGCACGCACCGACGGTGGTTCATGGTCGCAGCTATAGCATGGCTGGACGGCGCGCCGGTGCGCGCGCCGTCGCGTTCAGCGCACGCGCACCGATGGCACGCCGCTCTGCAGCGTGGTCAAGAAGCGCCGCACGGCGTTGGCGGCATCGGCGTTGCGGTAGATGGCGAAGTGCCCGTCTTCCGGGTACTGCAGCACGCCGCCGGTGAGCGGCGCGCCGTCAACGGTGCTCAGGTTCCCCTCGAGCGTCAGCGGTCCGGCCTCGATGCCCACGAGCTCGAGCACCGGCACGGGTACCGAGATGGGCTCGGCGACAGGTAGGCCGAAGGCGGCGGCGAGCGCGCCGTGACAGCGCGGCGGCGTGTAGGTGTCTTTCAACCCCGAGCTGACCACCAGGTGAGGCACGGCGCCGCTCCGATATCGCCACAGGTCACCGACGTTGAGCGGGTCGGCCGGGTCGACCAAGGTCTGCAAGAGCGCGATGACGGGGTGGAAGCGGTCGACCGCGTCGTCGTCGGGCATGGACAAGACCGTGCGCAACACGGTTGCGATCTCGACGGGGTCGGTCTTCTCGACGAGGGACGCCTGGAACCCGGCGCCCGCGCCCGAGAGGAACGCCCCCGTGATCCGGTCCTCGACCGCGAGGAACAGGGCGCCTGCGATGCCGCCCTGCGAATGGCCGAGGTACGAGACGCTCGCCGCATCGAACGACAGCGGAGCGCCGCCGCTCACCTCGCCGGGCACGCTCAAGCTGCTCACCACGGTGACGAGCTGCACCTTCTCCATGGCGCTCTGCAACCAGTTGTCGCGCCCGGCCACGGGGTTGAAGAAGTTGAAGGTGAGCATGTCCTCTTGGCCGGCGCGGTAGCCGGCGCGGGTGCGATGCAGGGGCTCGGACACGGCGAGCAGCGCGCAGCCGGCGTCTGCGGCCAACGTGGACTCGTCGCCGACGCCGCTCTCGAGATCACCGCCGGTGCCATGCCCGTACACCACGACGCAGTAGCCGCCGACCGGCTGATCACGCTTCGGCACGGTCAGCACGAACGCGACGTCTTCGGTGCGCTGCACCACCGCGGCCCCGCTCTCGTCGAACACGAAGCCGCCGGTGGTGCCGTCGAGATCGTCGAAGGGTGGCGTGCCGGCCTGGAATTGGGCCAGCGTGACCACGCCGTCGTAGATGACGTAGGGGTCATCGACGTTGTCCTCGCGCTTGCCGGTAACGACGGCCTGAGGGCCAAAGCCGCGCGCCGTCGCCCCGCCCGCCACGAGGGGGGTGCGCGCGTCGAGCGGGGTCACGAGCTGTACCAGCGCCACGTCGTCGAGCGACAGGGCGAGCGCGCTCGCCAGCGCGCCGTAGGGTGCGCAGTCAGGCGGCGCCGCCAGGCCCTCGATGGGCTCGCAGCGCAAGAGCGCCGCCAGATCCGGCGCGGCGCCGAGCGGCGCGCCCGCGGCCGCGCGCGCAGCGCTGGTGACGACGAGCGCATACCGGTTGCGCGGGAAGGCACCGAGCAGCGGCTGGACGGCGACGGTACCTGCAGGCAAAAACGAGCTCGCCTCTGCGTAGTACTGCCACTCGATGGGTACACGCGCGAGCGTGTCGACCTCGAGCAAGAACATCGAGGCGTCCTCCGCGAGCGACGCCGCCGGATCCGCGGGCAAGGTGGCGACGTCGACACCGCCGTCGACGTGGAAGTACAAGGTGCTCGACGCGGCCGTGCCCTGCGTGCTCGCCATCAAGCGCAGCACGTCTTCGAGCGCCATGGCGCCGTAGGGGTTCGGGAAGCGCAGGAGATCGAGGCCGCCCTCGGGCGTGCGCAGCAGATCCGATGGCCAGGGCGTGTCCAGGAAGTCCTCGCCGAGGGGCTCGCGCGGCACCAGGAAGTCGATGGGCGTGCGCTCGACGCAGCCGAGCCCCACGAGGAGCGCCATGCACGCGATGAGCGTGCGAACCGCGGTGCCCTGTGCGCGCATGCCGGCAGCATGTCGCGCGCCGCGCACCTTGGCGAGGGGGATCTACACGACGAGCTCACCACGGACGACGGTGACCGCGGCGCCGCCGAGCTCCACGCGCGCTCCCTTGACGTCGACGTGCACCACACCGCCGCGCGCCGACGCTTGGAATCCCACCAGCGTGCGCTTGCCGAGCAGCTCGGCCCACAAGGGGCCAAGGGCGCAGTGCGCCGAGCCGGTCACGGGGTCCTCGGGCACCGCCACCTCGGGGCCGAAGAAGCGCGAGATGAAGTCGATGCCCGCGCTGTCGCTCGGCGCCGTGACGATGATGCCGCGCGCGGGGATGCGCGCCAGCCGGCCGAAGTCGGGCCGCATGGCGCGCACCAGCGCCGGGTCGTGGTAGCGCGCCACCACGTCGAAGATCGAGCGGCCCACCCACGCTGGCGCCACGCCCAGCGACTCGACCAGGTGCTCGGGGGTGGCCGCCGGCGTCGCCGGTGTCGCGGGGAAGTCGAGCACGATGTGCGCGTCCGTGCGGCGCGCGAGCAAGAGGCCGCTCTTGGTGATGAAGCGCGCGACCGCGTCGCGCGCCAGGCGCCCCGACTCCCACAGGAAGTGCGCGCTCGCCAACGTGGCGTGACCACACAGGTCCACCTCGACGCTCGGCGTGAACCAACGCAGCGAGAAGCCGTCGGGGTGCGGCGAGAGGAAGGCCGTCTCCGCGAGGTTCATCTCCTCCGCCACGGCCTGGTACCAGGGGTCGGCGCGCGGCTCGTCGAGGAAGACCACGGCGGCCGGGTTGCCCGCGAAGGGCCGCTCGGCGAAGGCGTCGATGTGCCACAGCGGGATCGCCATGGCGCGCACGCTACAGCGGTTTCAGCATTCGTTGATCGGAGGATCGCGAAGGGGCTTGCCACGAGGGCAAGGAGCAGCGGAGGCGCGTGCCCGTCGGCACGTGCCGAGCACGCGACGCAGCAATCGGGGCAAGGACCGAGCGAGGACCGAATCAACGAATGCTGGAACCGCTGTACCGCTTCAGCCGCCGATGGGCACGCACGAGCCCGACAGGCACAGCAGGCCCGGGCAGCAGTCGTCGTTGCTCGCGCAGGGGCCGCACTCGCCAGGCGGGATGAGGCATGCCTGCGTGCCGCACTCGTTGTCGCACACGTCGTCGCAGGGCTGGTCGTCGCAGGGCCCGCAGTCGAGAATGCCACCGCAGCCGTTGGCGGCGCTGCCGCAGGTGAGGTCGAGCGCCTCGCAGGTGGTGGGCGTGCAGGTGGGCTCATCGGGCTGCAGGCAGCTCGCCAGGTCGAACATCATGAACACCAGCGCCTTCTCTTGCGGCGTCAGGTCCGTGGTGGTGCAACCGTCGGGGAAGGGCTCGCCCTCGGCGTCACCCGACGAGACGTGGATGTCGCTGTACACCACCCGCCCGCACAGTTGATCGTCGGGTACGCCCACGGGCGTGTTGAAGCTGAAGTACTGCACCAGCTCCTCGCCGTCGGGCTCGATGGTGATCCAGCGCTGCGCCCGGCTGGCGTCGACGGAGGCGAGCGTGCGCTGCGGCTCGTGCACCTCGAGCTGACCGAGCGTGGTCGAGCCACCCACCTCCAGCATCCACTCGGCCAGCGCGCGCCCCTTGTCGAAGCTCATGTCGATGAGCCCCACCTGCGGATCCGACGGGTCGTCTTGGAAGTCCCAGGTAGCCACCGAACGCAGGTCGTCTGGTCCGCCCTGGATCCAGATGTTGTGCCAGTGCGAAAGGAACACGCGGCCGCCGAGGTAGCTGTAGTCCTGCAGCGCCTGGCGCGCCTCGGCAGGCTTGCTGCCACCGTCTTGATCGCCCTCGCAGGAGTGGACGACCAGGTCGTATGCGCTCAGGTTGTCGAGGTCATCCCACCACTCCCGCGCGGGCGTGAAGTCGACGCCGCCGTTGAGCCCGTTGGCGTAGCGCGAGGCGCCTTCTCGTCCGGCGAAGAAGTTGACGGCACCAGCGCCCCCCTCGGGCGTGAACTCGCTGTCGTCGAGGCCGAGCTTGCGAAACAGGCACTCGAGCGAGTCGGC
>JADZDP010000158.1 GCA_020850995.1 Deltaproteobacteria bacterium | reverse complement strand
GACGCTCGGACCTGGCACGGCCCCCTCCGAAGGAGGGGGGCAGGGGGGTGGGCGTCACGCGCCGGCGCAGCGCCGCCCTTCGTCGAGGACGCCGATGATCGCCGATCAATGCGTCTCTGTTTAGAGCGCCCGCGAATGAACGGCGACGAGTCAAGGTGGCAGAGGGTCTGCTGCGCCGCACCATCACGACGACCGTCTGCCACGTCTTCAGTCCTCGATCCGATAGAGGTAGATGGTGCGCGCAAGCACGCGATCCGGCCGCACCTCACGGAAGCGGGCGAAGGGATCGCGGCGGAGGTACTGACCCGCGAGGTTGGTCGCCGAGATCGCAGCCCAGCGAGGGGTCGGGACCGGCTCCTCCAGCGTTGCCAGAGTGAGGACGCTCTCCCACGGCACGTACGCGATGCCGTAGCCCGAGGGCGGCGCAGACCCGAAGTAGCTCAGGTACACGCTGGCGATACCGTTTTCGTGCATGAAGTCGCGCAGCTCGAGCAGGCCCTGGCCCCAGTCGAGGCTGGAGTCGGCGAGCACCTGGTAGTTCCCTTCGACGCCCGGGCGGTACTCGCTCAGGTACGCGAGAAAGTGCGGGTAGTGGCCCGCGACGTGGATCACCATCCATGACGTCGATGCCACTACGACGGCGCCCAGCGCGCGCCCCGCCGTGCGCCAGAGGCGGTGCACGCCCACCGCCGTCATGACGCAGAGAGGAGGCAACACGGGCATCGCGTGACGGAAGCCGATGTTGAGATCGGACATGAGCAGCAACGCGAGGAACACGCTCGCCAGCACCACCATGGGACGAAGCGGCGCGACGAGAGAGAGCTGCCGCCGACGCGCGGCGACCGCGAAGGTGCCGAGCGCCAGCACCATCAGCACGTGCAAGCCCGCCGAGGTCTTGAAGATGAACGCGACCGGGAAGTAGTACCACCAGCCCCCCTCGCTGCGCTGCCCAAGCAAGTACGCGGGGACGCGCATCTCGTGCGTGTGGCCGAACGCCCAGCGCAGCCCCGAGCGGTACTCCACGAGCAGAACATCGCCGCGGAACACCACCACCAGCGTGAGGTACGCGACCACCACGGCGACGAGCGCCGCCGCGCCGACCGCCTTGCGCCAGGCCACGTCGCGCGGGCGTGCCAGCGCCTCCCAGCTGAGCAAGATGACGCCGATGGGCGCCAACGCGACCGCGCTGTTCTTGACGCCTGCGGCGATGCCGATGAGCGCGCCCGCCACCACGGCGGACCGCCAGCCGGGGCGCCGCACGGCCGCGTCCGTGGCCCACACGGCCGCGAACAGCGCGAGCGCCATGGGCAGGTCGTTGTAGGCGACGCCGCCGTGCGCGAGGACGTCTGGGAGCGCCGCGACCAACAGGGCGGCCAAGAGCCCCGCGCTTGGCCCCGCGACGCTGCGGGTGAACAGCGACGCGAGCGCGATCAGCGCGAGTGCGCACAGCACCGCCGGCAGGCGTGCGAGCAACGCGACGCGCTCGGGGTCGTTGCCGAGCTCCCAGTAGAGGTCGCGTGCGTACTCGTAGCGCCGCGCCATCGGTACGCCGGGGCCGCCGATGGGCCCGATCTCCGGCGGGTAGTTGATGCCGCTCAGGTACACCGGCAGCCCGTACAGGTAGAGCGTCAGCGGCGGGTGCTCCGGCATGACCGCCCAGTCCCCGGTTTGGTAGCCGCGCGCGCCACCGGCCACGGCCACGATCTCATCGAAGGTCGCCGACGAGCGCAGCATGCCGCCCACGATCGTCGCGCCGGTGACGATGAGCAGCGCAGCGAGCGCAGCGGCGTAGCCGGACACGCGTGGTCGTCGCGTGGCAGGTGCGGACGAGGCGTTCGGCTGCGTGGTGGGATGCGTGTGCAAGGGGTCGACCGCGCTCACGAGGCCTCGGAACACCGCCGCGCATGCGCATAGCACCGCAGCAACGGTGCGTCACGATCAGGGAGCTGCGCGACGACGCTGGCCGCACGCGTCGGGGGCAAGGCGGCGACGGCAACACCGCGGAGCGCGGGGCCCGCGTGCGTGGTGCCTCCATGGTAGTCCGGTACTCGCGGGCGCGGCGTGGCGGTCGTTCACACCGCCGTCACCCGGTCGCGCCCCTCTTCCTTCGATCGATAGAGCCGCCGATCGGCCACCGCGATCCACTCGCTCGCGCTCATGCCCGGCTGCAGCTGCGCCACGCCCACCGACGCGGTGACCCGGATGACGACGTCGCCGGCGGGCACGGTCAGGTCGCGCAGGCGGGCGAGGAAGCGCTCGGCCAGGCGCGTGGCGTCGGCCATGCCGGCGTCGCGCAGCACCACGGCGAGCTCCTCGCCGCCAAAGCGCGCGGTGCAGTCGCGCTGGCGCGGGAAGGCGAGCGAGAGCTCGCGGGCCACGGCGCGCAGCACCTCGTCGCCGGCGTTGTGACCCCAGGTGTCGTTGACCTGCTTGAAGCGATCGAGGTCGATGAGCAGGAGGCAGCTTGGCTCATCGAACACGTCGTTGGCGAGCTTGGCCTCGGCCATGGACGCGTCGAGCGCGCGCCGGTTCGGCAGCTGCGTGAGCGGGTCGAGCTCGCCGCTCTTCTTCGCCTCGACGAGCTCCTGGCGCAGCGAGCGCATGCGCGTGCCGAGCTCACGTGCGCGCTGGCGCTGGCGCTCGTGCTTCTCGTCGAGCACGGTGCGCACGGTGCCCACCGCCTCGAGCGCGGCGCGACGGATCTGCTCCGATGATCCTCGGTGCACCGCCTCGTCGAGGCGCTGCACCACCTCGCGCGCCTGCGTGTCGCCCTTGGCGTCGTCGGCCAGGGCGTGGGCGATGTGGCTCGAGAAGGCGGCCGCCACCGCGCGACAGTCGGCGAGCGCGCGCTCCAGCGCCTGGCGCTGGTTGGCGATGACGCTCCTGATGAACGCCGCCGCGCCGTGCACGTCGCGGCGGGCGATGGGGTGCTCGCGACCCGGGGGCGGCGCCAGGAGCGCCAGGTGTTGCAGCCAGCGCTCTGCCTCGGCGCTCTCGTCGGGGTCGGCGGGCGAAAGCTGGCGCACGATGGAGAGGAGGGCGTCGAGGGCGCGATCGCCCTCACTGGTTCCCGCTGCTGCTGCCGCTGCCGTGCTCATGCCCTGGTAAACGGCCGTCGCCCCCGGCGCTTGACGGGTGGGCCCGCGGCGGATCCGTCACGCCGCCTGGGTGCGCGACGCGCGCGCGGGCTCGGTCGCGGGTGGCGCCGACGATGGGGGCGCGATGCCCGCCGCGGCGCGCTCCTTCTTGCCCGCGACCGGCAGGCGGATGGTGAAGGTCGTACCTTCGCCGACCACCGACGCCACGCGCAGGGTGCCCCCGTGCTTCTCCTGCACCACGGCCCAGGCAAGCGCCAGGCCCTGCCCCGTGCCCTTGCCCACTGCCTTGGTGGTGAAGAAGGGCTCGAAGATGCGGCCGAGGAGCTCCGGGGGCATGCCGGTGCCGGTGTCGCAAAGCTCGACGACCGCCTCGTCGCCCTCGTGCCGCGTGGCCACCCGGATGCGCCCGCGCGCTCCCGTGCTGCCCACCACGTCGCCGATGGCGTGGGCGGCGTTCACCACCAGGTTGAGCACCACCTGGTTGAGGTCGGAGATGAAGCAGGTGACCGGTGGCAGCGGCTGCAGGTCGGTTTCGAGGTCGGCCACGTACTTGTACTCGTTGGTGGCGATGGTCAGCGTGCTCATGATGGCGCGGTTGAGGTCGGCCGGGGCCATCTCCTTCTGGGCGGGGTGCGCGAACTCTTTCATGGAGCGCACGATGGTGGCGATGCGCGCGAGCCCGTCGCTGCAGCGCTCGAAGGCCTTGGGCATCTGGTCTTGCAGGTAGTCGAGATCGGCCTCGGCCTCGGCCTCGCGCGCGGCCGCGAGCGCGCGCTCGAGATCGTCGGCGCCTACGCCGGCCGCCGCCAGGCGCCCCACCTCGCGCTCGGCGAACACCACGCCGAACAGATCGCGGCAGGCGTCGCTCAAGAAATTCATGCTGTCGCTGACGAACTGCACGGGGGTGTTGATCTCGTGGGCCACGCCGGCGGCCAGCGTGCCCATGGCGCTCAGGCGTTGGCCGGCGGTGACCTCGGCCTGCGTGCGGCGCAGCTCGGTGACGTCGAGGGCGGCGACCACCACGCCCACGATGGTGTCGCCCTGGCGCAGCGGCCCGAGGTGGACGGAGAAGTCTCGTGGCGGCTCGCCCTCGGCGACACGACCGCGCGCCTCGTAGGTCTCGCTGACGCCGCTCTGCAGCACGCGCGCAAAGCGGGCGCGGTGTTGGTCGTGCTCGGCACCGGGCACGAAGTTGAGCCACGTCGCGCCCACCAGCGCCTGCGCAGCGGCGTCACGCTGGTTGATGAAGGTCACCGTGCCCTCGCGGTCGGTGGTGAGCAGCACCACCGGCGCGCACGACACGATGGAGTCGAGCCGCGAGCGCGCCGCCTGCTCGTCGGCACGGGCCTTGGCCAACGCGCTCTCGTCGCGCACCGTGGCCTGCAAGAAGCTCTCACCGTCGAGGTCGATGCGCGATAGGAGCACGGAGGCGGGGAAGGGGCGGCCATCGAGCGTCTGGTGCGTCCACGGGAAGGAACACGATCCCTCGCGCATGGCGGTCTCGATGTTCGCCTTGGCGCCCTCGCCAGAGGGGCGGCCGTCGGCTTGCAGCTCGGGCGAGAGCTCCCAGGGTCCGCGGGCCACGAAGTCTGCCTCGCCCTTGGCGCCAAAGAGCTTCAGGCATGCATCGTTGGCGCGCGTGAACGTCCACGTGGGCGGCGTCAGCGTCATGAGCGCGTCGCGCGAGCTCTGAAACAAGGTGCTGTGGCGACGGGCGGCGAGCGCGGCGGCGGCCTCGGCGCGCCGCCGCCCCTCGCCGACCGAGAGCTGCTGCGCGGCGTTCATCACCAGGCCATTGAAGGCCAGGTCGAAGCGACGCCGCACCGGGCAGTACAGCTCGACCACGGCGAGCACCTCGCCGTCTGCTTCGACGGCGAAGGCGACACGCGTGCGCAGGCCGAACGGCGCGGCGCGGTCCGCGTGCGCGCACGGGCTCGCTTCGTCGGCATCGAGGTCCAGCCACTCGGGCGCGCTTGGCGCCGCGCCGGCGGCGAACAGCGCCGATGCCGCGAGCGCGCCGGCGGCCATCAGCGCGTCCTTGGCGGGCGCGAGCGCGGGGTCGATGGCCCACGCCTCCGCGCAGGCAAGCGCCCCGGGGGCCGCGGCGCTCGGCAGCCACAGCGCCGCGAGCGGCCACTCGAGCTCGGCGCTGACCTTCTGCGCGAACGCCGCCGCGGCCTCTGGCACCGAGGCCCCAAGCACCACCACTTGCGCCAGCGTCGCGTGCGCGCGCTCGCGCCCACTGGCGAGCTGCGCCTCGGTGACGTCGGTGTGCACGATCACGGTAGCGCCGTCGTCGAGCCCGCGGGCCTCGGCCGTGAACCATCGCACCGCCGTGGGCGCGTGGCACGCGTACTCCCACCTGGCGTTGGGCCGGCGACCCGCGAGCACGTCGGCGAGGTCTGCAGCCACCTCCTGCAGCTCCGGCGCGCGCGCGCTCGCGAGCACCTCGAGATAGCCGAGGCCCACGCCCGCGATGGTGGGCGCGTCGGCGCCGTTATCTCGGGCGAAGCGGCGCCAGGCTTCGTTGACGTGCGTGATCCGCCCGCTGGCATCGAGGCGCACCACGGTGACGGGCGCGCAGTCGAGCTGCGCTTCCATGCGGCGCACGGCGAGCAGGCTGCCGTAGGCGCGACCGACGCGCCCCACATACAGGCCGGCCACGGCGGCCAAGGCGGCAGCCGTGACGAGCGCGCGCGAACGCAAGAGCCACGCCGACCCCTCGGGCACGTGCACGTCGAGGGCCCAGAGCGCGAGCTCCCAGAGCCCGAGCACAAGCGCGGCCGTCAGAACCAAGAGCGCCCCCAGGCGCCACCACGCCATGCGGCTCATCAGCGCTACCCCCCCGACGTCTGCGTCGGACACCATGCCTCCTCGTCAGCCGCGCACGATGACGCGCACCGGCTCCTTGACCGCCCCCGCCTTGAAGTTCTTGGCGCGCTCCACGAAGCCCGCCGTGATCTCGTAGCCGCGCGTCGCCAAGAGCGCGCCCGACACGAGCTTGAGGTCCTGGGCCAGGACCATGCCCGGGCGCAGCGCGGCGAGCGCGAGCTCGCGCACGTCGTCGCCGCCGGCGCCGACGGCGCGCACCGTGGCGATGGCCGCCACCAGGTCTGGCGGGTAGCGGCCCGCGCGCCCGCGCATGGTGTCGATGGCTTGCGCCAGCGATCCGGCTTCCGCCTCGAGCACGTCGAAGTCTTGCGCGATGCGCAAGACGTGCGCCCAGCGCGCGAGCTGCTCCTTCTTGACGTCGCCCGGCGGCGGCGGCGCGATGGTGGGGGCTGCGGCGGCCGCGATGATGGCGCGCACGGGCTCGAGCCGCGGGATGTTGGCCAGGAGCTGCTCGGCGACAGCGGGGAGCTTGGCCACCATCTTCTGCTCGTCGTCGGTGAGGGGCAGCTGCCCCCCGAGCTTGTCGATGGTCTCTGCTGGCAAGGATATGACGCCGAGCTGCGCGAGCATGGCCGCCACCTCGACCTGCCAGCGCTCGGTGATGGCCAGGACAGCGCATAGCTCGCTCACGAGCTGCTTGACGCGCAGCGAGCGGCCGAAGGCCACCGGGTTCGAGAGCGCCAGCACGTCGGCCAAGAGCTTGATGCTGCCGTGCAGGGTCTGCTCGAGCAGCTCGCGCTCGGCCGTGACCAAGCGGTGCTGCGCCACCGCCGCCTCCATGGCCGCGATGAGCGAGGGCGGCGGGCAGGGCTTCGTCAGGAAGCGGAAGATCTGGCCGTTGTTCACGGCGGCGATGGCCGACTCCATGTCGGCCTGGCCGGTGAGCAAGAGGCGCACCGAATCGGGCCGCAGCGCGCGCACCTCGCCCAAGAAGGTGGCGCCGTCCATGCCCGGCATGCGCATGTCCGACATCACCGCGGCGACGTCGGCGTGCTGGCGCAAGACCTCGAGGGCGGCGGCGCCACCGGGCGCCGTCATGACCTCGAAGTTGCGCCGCAAGGTCAGGCTCAGGCCCTCGAGCACGGCGGGCTCGTCGTCGACGCACAAGACGCGCGCGCGCGCCTTGGCGGTGGGACGGGGAGCGACGGGGGCGGCGACCATCACGCCGCCTCCTTGAGCGCGCCCACGGCCTCGGCGGCCATGGCGCGCCAGCGGGGCAGCTCGGCGGCGACGCCCAGGGTGGCGAGGAGCGCATCGTCGAGACGGGACGTGCACGGCGCGGCACCGCCGCGAGCCGTAGCCTCGGCCAGCAGCTCGTTGGCCACGTGCACGGCGAGCAGCGCGTCGCTGACCGCGGGCATGGCCGCGGCGGGGGTGTGGTGGAAGGCCACCGCCTCGACGATGGGGATGGGCAGGCCCCAGGTGCCGAGCAGGAAGGCCCCGAGCTCGGCGTGGGTGACGCCGACCAGCTCGCGCTCGACCTCGTGGATGGCGCGCCCGGTGCTGGCCGCGAGCTCGACGGTCTCGGCGAAGCGCGAGGGGTGCGCGAGCGCGAAGATGATGCGGCCGACGTCGTGCACCATGCCCGCCGTGAAGGCCTCGTCTGCATGCTTTGCCTGGCGCACCACGCGGCGCGCCAGGCGCGCCACCATGATCGCGTGGCGCTGCATGGCGTCGAGCGAGAAGCCCTTGATGGCCGGTGCGCCCTCCACGGCGGCGAACACCTGGCTGCCGAGCGCCAGGCCCTTGACGAGCTCGAGGCCGAGGAACGACACGGCCTCGGCGACGGAGCTGACCCTGCGCGCCAGGCCGAAGTAGGCGGAGTTCACGATCTGCAAGAGCTTCACGCTCATGGCCAGGTCGCGCTCGATGATGGCCGCGATCTTGGCCCGCTCGACCTCGGGGTCGGCGAGGGCGCGCGTCAGCTCCCAGTAGGTGTCGGGCACCGAGGGCAGGCGGTCGAGGCGGCCTACCACCTCCTTGAGCGCCGGGTCCTTGAGCAGGTCGCGCAGCTCGCAGGCGCGCAGCACCACCTGCCGCAGGGTCTCGGCGTCGCAGGGCTTGCTCAGGTACTGGTGCGAGACCGGCAGCGCGCGCACCACCATGTCGCGCTCGGCGTGCCCAGAGAGCACGATGCGCGCGGTGGCGGGGTAGAGCTCCTTCACGCGCTGCAAGAGGGCCACGCCGTCCATGCCCGGCATGCGCATGTCCGACACGATCACGTCGAAGTGCGCCTTGGCGAGCTCGTCGAGCGCAGCCTGGCCGCCCAGCGCGAACGCCATGTCGAGCTGGTTGCGCTGCTTGCGCAAGAGGTTGCGCAGGCCATCGAGCACCTGCTGTTCGTCGTCGACAAAGAGCACCCGCTTCATGCAGCCCCCGCGAGCGGCGCCGACCTGCCCAGGAGCGGCAAGCGGACGCAACAGGTGGTCCCCCGCCCTGGCTCCGACGACAAGCTCAGCTCACCGCCGTGCCGATCAACGATGCTCCGCGCCACCGCCAGCGCCTCGTTGCCGCGGATGTCCTTGCCCTCCGACGTCGCCAAGCCGGCACCCCGGTCGGCGATGGTGAGCACGGCGCGATCCTGCTCGCACGCGGTGCGCACGCGGATCACGCCCTTCTGCCCGCTCTGGCGCGTGACCTCACCGGTGGCCTGCGCGGCGTTGATCAACAGGTGCAAGACGGCGCGCGCCATGTCGCTCGCGTGACAGGTCACGCTCGGCAAGTCGCCGAGCTCGGTCTCTACCTCGGCCACGTACTTGCACTGGTTGTGCGCCACCGTGATGGCGCTCTCGACCACGCGGTTGAGGTCCACGGGCGCGAGCTCGTTGGCGTCGGGGCGCGCCAGCTCTTTGAGCGCGCGCACCAGCGCGGTCATGCGGGTCAGGCCCTCGCGCGAGCACGCAAGGGCATCGGGCACGCTCTGCTCGAGCCCCGCCAGGTCCGTGCTGCGCTCGAGCTCGGCGAAGCGGGCGCGCACGTGGACCGAGGCCTGCGCGCGCACGTAGACGCGGTACTCGCCGATGATCCCGCGCAGGTCGGCGTAGGCGTCGCGCAAGAAGCGCACGCTGTCGCCGATGAACTGGATGGGCGTGTTGATCTCGTGCGCGATGCCCGCCGCCAGGCGCCCGATGGAGTCGTGCTGCGCGGCCTGCCGTAGCTCGGTCTCCAAGAGCGCGCGCGCGTCGATGGCGGCCTGGCGCTCGCGCTCTGCCACGCGGGCCAGCACCTCGGCGGGCTCCACCACGTGCCGACGCGAGACCGCCATGGCGATTGCGAGCAGCGCCACTTGCAGCACCAGCACCACGATGAACGTGACGCCACCACGGGTGCGCAGCTCGCGCGCGCGGCGCTCGGCCACCTGCGCGAGCCCGGCGAGCTCGCGGCCCATGACGGTCAGCGGCGCCTCCACGCGCGCGGCGGCGGCGGCGAAGTCGCTGCTCGAGGGCGGCGCGCGCGTCAGCGTGACCAGGTCGACGCGGCGGGCGTGCCAGCGCGCCGACACGACCTCGAGCGCCGCGCCCGCGGGCCCCGCGAGCGGCACCAGGGTGTCGCCGTCGACCACGCCGCCGCGCTCGAAGGCCGCCAGCGCGTGGTCGAAGGCGTCGATGTCCTCGGCGAGTCGTTGGGCCACGCCGGGCTGGGCGCCGCTGCTGAGGGCGGACAACATCAAGGCCCGATCGAGCATCAGCTCCATGGCCGCCCGCTCACGCGCCAACACGCTCACGTGCGTGGTTGCCTCGCGCGCATGATCGATGGCGCGCCAGAGCAAGAGCGCGCCGGCGAGGGCGCCACCACACTGCGCGAGCAGGAGCGCGCCGATGACCGGCGCGAACGACGCGCGCGGCATGAAGGGAGCGTCCGTGGCGAGCGGCGTCATGGGGACGCTCGGCGCGAGCGCGGCCATCGCGTCGCGGGTGAGGTGGGCACAGGTACGATGATGGCTAAGCGCATGGCGGGTGCTTCTCCATGGCTTTCGGCCAACTGGGCCCGAGGTTTAGGGCCGAGGTGCATGCTCCCGTGAGATCGAGGGGCGCACGGATCCAGCGAGCAGCGCGGCTACATGCGCAGCGATACGCCCACGAAGCCCGTGCCCTCGAAGCCGCCAGCGAACGAGAGGTCAGCGCTCTGCGCGCTCACGCCAGCGTCGAGCGCGATGGCAGGATGCAAGGCCACGCTCACGCCGCTGGTGCCAAGCCACCGCGTACCGGCGAGCGCGAGGGGCGTGGCCGCGACGCCCACCTCGCCGTACGCGGTCACGGCAGAGAAGACCGGCCAAGAGACGGCGGCGGTCAAGGGCAGCGTAGGCGCGCCGTTGGAGTCGATCTGGACGGCCGGCATGACGCTGAGCGCAAGGCCGGCCGGCAGAGGCATGCTGACCGGCATCGCCAGGCCCACCGCCGGGATCGTTCCGATGCTGAGCGGCACGATGACGTAGGGCATGGCGGCGAGCCCCCAGGCGCCATCCTCGCTCTTGAGCGCCGTGACCTTGAGGCGAGCCGCCGCCGGTCCCGACCATACGCTCCCGCCCGTCAGCACCGCTGCGTTCACGCCTGGGGGGCGCACCATCAGCTCCGCCTGCTCGGCCACGCCGATGCGCAGCGTGGCGCTCCCCAGGCGCAAGGTAGGGCTGGCCGCCACCGTCGACGAGCTGAGCGCCATGAGGTCGGCGTCGAGACCGACCCGCTGGTCGCCGATGGTGGCGGCGGACTCGGTGAGGGGTGTGGCGGCGAGCGCGATGGTGAGCGAGAGCAGGGTGCACGTTGCCATGCACTGCTATCGGCGCCGCGCCGGGGAACTGGAATTTTCGAGCGCACCGCCGGATCAGCTCGCGTGGCGCTTGAGCACTTCCGCGATGGCGGCCGACAGGTCGGCGGGCAAAAACGGCTTCTCGATGCGCACGTTCTTGGTGCTCGTGAACAGGTCGTGCTCGCGCGACGCAAAGGCGTTGCCGGTCATGAAGATGATGCGCGACATCATCGCCGGCGCGCGCGCCTTGACGGCGTCGTACACGTCGACACCCGAGTACTCGGGCATCATCATGTCGCAGAACACGGCGTCGAAGTGCTCGCCGCCGGCCAGGAGATCGACGCCCTCGCGCCCGTGCTCCACGGCCACCACCTCCATGCCTTGCTTGGTGAGGATGCGACGGATGGCGGCGCCGATGAGCGACTCGTCATCGATGACGAGCACGCGGGGCGGCGCCACCGGCGGCAGCGTGGCGTCGGCGGTGCTGCGATCGGTGACGGCGCTGCGCGGCATCACCAAGGTCACGCTGGTGCCCACGCCTACCTTACTGTCGACGAGGATATGGCCGCCCATGCCGGTGATGATCGAGTGGCACAGCGACAGGCCGAGCCCGGTGCCCTCGCCCACGGGCTTGGTGGTGAAGAAGGGCTCGAAGATGCGCTGCATGTGCTCGGGCGCGATGCCACCGCCCGTGTCGCTCACCCGCACCGACGTCGTGGTGGTGTCGCTCCAGGAGGACAGCGTGATGATGCGCTTGTCGTTGGCCGGGTCGATGGCCTGCGCGGCGTTGGTCAACAGGTGCACGAACACCTGGCGCAAGAGGCCCTCGTCGGCCATGACGGCGCCGTCGGCATGCAGGTCGAGCACCATCTCGGCGCGGTGCTTGATGGCGTTGCCGGTGATGCGGGCGGCGAAGCTCGCCACCTGGTTGACGTCGACGGGCGCGGCCGCGGTCTGCACCTCGGCGGCGCGGGTGAAGGTCTTCATGTCCTTGATGATCTCGGCGGCGCGCGCGGCGCCCGCGGCGGCGTCGCGCAAGGACACGCGCACCTCCTCGAGGTCTTCGCGCTGGCGCCCCTCGGCCGTGGCCGCCAGCCGGCTCAGCTCGGCGATGGCGAACTCGAGGTTGCTGGTGACGAAGGAGAGCGGGTTGTTGAGCTCGTGCGCCACGCCGGCGGTGAGGGTACCGATGGAGCTCATGCGGTCGGCCACGGTGAGCCGTTGCTCCAGGCTCTTCTTCTCGGTGACGTCGCGGAACACGGCCACCACGCCGGCGAGCGCGCCCGAGGACTCGATGATGGGCGAGGCGTTGTGCTCGATGAGGCGCGACGCGCCGCTCTTCGAGGTGAGCCGCACCGGCGCCGAGCTGCGGCCGTCGGGCGCGGCGGCGTCGCCGAAGCTGAGCACGTCGTCGAGCGGGCGGCCGCGGGCCTCGGCCTCGGTCCAGCCCGTCAGGCGCTCGGCCGCGGCGTTCAGGAACATCACGCGTGACGCGGCATCGGCACCGATGATGGCCTCGTTGGTGGAGCCAAGTGCCGCCTGCAACCAGGCGGCGCGCGCCTGCTGCTCGGTGCGCACGCGGTGGGCGCGCATGGCGGCGCGCACGCATGCGGTGAGCGCGCCGTCGCCGAGGGGGCGCAGCACGACGCCGGCCAGCGGCGCCGGCGCGTCGCGGAGCTGCGCCTCGTCGTCGGCGACGGCCACCACGGGGAGATCGAGCGCGCACAGCTCGCGCGCGGTGGTGGCGGCGTCGGGTGCGGCGAGATCCACGATGGCCACGGACACGCCCTCGACCTCCATGGCGCTGCCGTGCGCCGGTGACACCACCGGGGCGAGGCCGAGCGAGCGCGCGGCCTCGCGAAGCCGCGGGTCGGTGCCGATGAGGAGCACGCGATCGCTCACGGTCGTGAGCGTAGCATCGGGTCGGCGCGCCACCGCAAACGCAGCGCTCGTAGGCGTCGACGGCGCGCCGGCCCTGCTTTTGCTGGCGCTCGCGCGGAGGGGTAGCCTGGTGGCGTTCTCGCGCCGCCCGAGGAGCAGCCATGGCCGAGCTCGACCCCGCGTCTCCTGCACCAAGCTGTCCGGGTGCGAGCGTGCCGTACCACGCGGAGAACCCGAGCGAGCGTGACCGACGAGCCACGAATCGGGCGGTCGCCTGACCTGCTCGCGCCCGCCGCCGCCGCGTGACTACCGGCGCGCGCGACCCCGCGCGCCGGGGCACCCATGAGCGAGCTCGCGCTCGCGGCCGCGCTGGCGGTCCCGCTCATCGCCGCGCTCGGCGTGGGCGGCATCGACCCGCTGAGCCACACCGTGCTGGCGAGCATCGCGCTCGGCGCCCTCGCGCTCACGGTGGCGGCGCGCCGCCGCGCGGGCGCGCCCCTGCGCGTGACCTGGCTGGCGGCCCCCTTCGCCCTCGCCCTCGTCGGCAGCGCGGCCATGCTCACCCCCCTGCCCCACGCCCTGCGCCGCATGCTCGCGCCCGAGAGCGCCGAGCGCGCGCTGCGCGCCGCCGAGCTCGTCGGCCCCGAGGCCGCGCACCTGGTGCGGCCGGTGCTCGCCTTCGATCCTCCCGGCGCCGGGCTCGCCCTCGTGCGCGGGCTGTGCGCGCTGGCCCTCGTGGTGGTGGTGGCGCAAACGGCCAGCCGGCGCGCTCAACGTCGACGCGCCTACCAGCTCCTGACCGGCGCCGGCGCCGTGCTGCTCGTGGTGGCCGTGGGCCACGCCGTGCTGGGCGTCGAGCGCGCCTGGGGGATCGTGGGCGAGGGCGCGCACGCGTTGCTGCATGCGCCCTTCGTCAACCCAAACCACCTCGGCAAGGTGCTGGCCTTCTTCGCCGTGCTCGCGGTTGGGCGCGCGCTCTCGATACGACGTGGTCCCGAGATCGCGTGGCACGGCGTGGTGGGTGGTTTGTGCGCGCTCGGCGTGGTGTTCACCGACAGCAGGGGCGCGCTCCTCGCGCTCTTGGCGGGCAGCGCCGTGCTCGCCGTGCTGCTCTTGGCGCGGCGCACCGAGCGAAGCTTGCCGAACGCGCCGCGCGTGCTCGGCATGCTCGCGGCAGCGTTGGTGGTGGGCGCCGCCTTCGCGTCGACCGTGGGCGCCGAGCTCGTGAGCGGGCTTGCGCGCTTCGACCCCGAGGGCGCCAGCAAGTCGAAGGTGGTGCTCTGGCCCGCCGCCTGGCGCCTGGTGCGCGAGCACTGGCTCGTGGGCGTCGGCCCCGACGCCTTCGGCGCGGTGTTCCCGAGCACGCTCGCCGTGGGCGAGCTCAAGAGCTCGAGCTTCGTCTACACCCACGTCGAGAACCTGGTGCTGCAGGTGCTGGTCGATCGCGGTCTGCCGCTGGGGCTGTTGCTCGTCGCCATGGCGGCCATCGCTGCCTGGTACGTGGCGCGCTCCGGGGCCGCGCTGCTGGCGCCCGCCGCCAGCGCCGCCGTGGCCACGCTCCTGGTGGGCGACGTGTTCGACTTCCTGCTCGACCTGCCGGTGGGCATCGCGCTGTGCGCGGTGGGCCTCGGCCTCGTCGCTGCGCGCGCGAAAGAGCGCCTGCCTGCCCTCGAGCTGCACTGGCGACGCGCGGCGCTCGCCTGCGGCGGCCTCGCGCTCTTGTGCGGGCTGGCGCTGCCGGTGGCGCTGTTCGACTGGCGTCGTCACGTCGACCGCGCGCTCGACGAGCTCGAGGGCGACGCGCAGCGCGCGCAGCTCGTGCGCGCCGTGGCGCGCCACCCCTCGGACGGGCAGTACCCCTACGAGATGGCGGTGGCCGCGCGCCACCGTCGTGATCCGCGCGGCGCGTTGCGCGCGGCCGAGCGCGCGCTCACGCTGTGGCCCGCGCATCGCACCGCCCACGTCGAGGTGGCGCGCGCGCTCGCGGCGCTCGGCCGTGAGGAGCAGGCCCTGCTCGAGTACCGCGTGGCGTGGCGCTGCGGCCCCTTCGACGAGGCGCTGCAGCGCGAGATCCTCGGGCGCTACCCCGACTACCAACGACGTCGACGCGCCGTGCCCGATGTGGCCGCTTCGCTGGCGCATCTGTGCAGCGCCGTGAGCGCTCCGGCCGACGTGCAGCGCTGCCTCGACGACCTGGCCGCGTTGCCCGACGCCACGGCCGCGCAGCGCGGCGCGCCCATCATGTTCGCGCTCACGAACGGCGACGTCGACGGCGCGGTGGCGCGCGCCGAGGCGGTCATGCGCGAGGCCTCGCCCGACGGCGCGGCGGCCGCGGCCGCGGCCCAGGCGCTGGCGCGCAAGGACGGCGTGGCCGCGGCGTTGGCGCGCACGGCGTCGTGGAGCGCCCGCGTCGACGACGCGGTGGCCCTCTTGTCGTGGCGCGTGGGCGCGGCAGCTGAGGTGGGCGACGAGGCCGCGGTGGACGCAGCCCTGGCCGAGCTCCGATCACGCGCGCGCACACCGGCCGCCTTGGACGCGGCCGATCGCGTGCTGGCAGGCGTGCACGAGCGGCGCGGCGACGCGGCGGCGGCGCACCGCATCGTCGAGCGCCTGGCGGGGCGCGCGCCCACCGACGTGAGCCTGGGCGTGTGGCAGGCGCGGCTCGAGCGCACGCTCGGCATGCATGCACAAGCGCTGGCCACCGCGCGGCGCTTGCAGCGCGCCTTCCCCGATGACGCGCGGGTCAAGGCGCTGGCCAGCGAGCTCGAGGGTGGCGCTAGGCGCTGATGGCGGCCGGGCGCGGCGCCAACGTTGCGACCGATGCGCTCGCCTTGGCCTGTGCGCCGAGCGTGGCCTCGGGCACCACGGCGCCGAGCAGCGCGCGCACCTCGTCGGCGTCGCCCTTGTCGGCCGCGCCCACCAGCCGGCGCACGCCCTCCTCGAGCGCGTCGCTGTCGGCGGGCTGGAGCTGGCCGATCATGATCTTCGGGTGGCGCGTCTTCTCGAGCCCCTCGCCGTGGGCCTCGAGCTCCTCGAAGAGCTTCTCGCCCGGGCGCATGCCGGTGAACTCGATGGCGATGTCCTCGAAGGGCTTGAGGCCCGAGAGGCGGATCATGTCTTTGGCGAGGTCGACGATCTTCACGGGCTCGCCCATGTCGAGCACGAAGATCTCACCGCCCGCCCCCATGGCGCCCGCCTGCAACACGAGCTGCGAGGCCTCGGGGATGGTCATGAAGTAGCGGACCATGTCGGGGTGCGTGACGGTGACGGGGCCGCCCTTCAAGATCTGCTCGCGGAAGATGGGGATGACGCTGCCGGCGCTGCCGAGCACGTTGCCGAAGCGCACCGCCACGAACGTGGTGCGCTCGAACTGCCGATCGAGGTCTTGCACCACCAGCTCGGCCACGCGCTTGGACGCGCCCATGACCGAGGTGGGGCGCACCGCCTTGTCGGTGGAGATGAGCACGAAGCAGGCGGCGCCGTGGCGGCCGGCGGTGCGCGCGAAGGTGCGCGTGCCCACCACGTTGTTCTTGATGGCCTCACCGGGGTTCTGCTCCATCATCGGCACGTGCTTGTGGGCGGCGGCGTGGATGACCACCTCGGGCGTGTGGCGCGCGAACAGCGCGTCGATGCGCGTCTCGTCGCCCACGTCGGCGATGAGCGGCGTCACTGGGACGTTCGGGTAGGCCGCGCGCAGCTCGCGGTCGATCTCGAAGAGCGGCCCCTCGGCGCGCTCGACGAGCAAGAGCTCCTTAGGCCCCACGCGCGCCACCTGGCGCGCCAGCTCGGAGCCGATGGAGCCGCCCGCACCCGACACCATGACGACGCGCCCGGTGAGGAAGCGGCCGATGAGCTCGTGGTCGAGCTGCACGGGCTCGCGGCCGAGCAGGTCTTCTACCTGCACGTCGCGGATGCGGGTGACGCTGACGTTGCCCTGCAAGAGCTCGAACAGGCCCGGGATGACGCGCGCCTTCACCGGGATGCGCTCGCAGGTGTCGACGATGCGGCGGAAGTCTTGGCGCGCGGCGCGCGCGATGGTGATGACCACCTGCTCGATGTGCTGCTCGCGCACCAGGTGCGGCAGGTCGGCGGTGCTGCCGAGCACCTTGACGCCCTGGATGGCGGAGCCGTGCTTGTCGCGGTCGTCGTCGACGAAGCCCACCACCTCGAGGTCGCTGTCGGCGCGGCCCACGATCTCGCGCGCGGCCAAGGCGCCCGCGCGGCCGGCGCCGATGAGGATGGTGCGCTTCTTGCGCTTGGCGGCGGCGGCGTTCCTCTTTTCGAAGAGCTCGTAGAGGGTGCGGCGCAAGACGCGCAGGCCGAGCGTGCCGCCGAAGGCGAAGATGGTGTCCATCACCACCACCGAGAGCGGGACCAGCGCGATCTCTTTGGGGCCGAGGTGGATGAAGCGCACGGCCACCAGCGGCACGGTGGCGACGAGCACGGCCTTGAAGAAGGCGCCGATCTCGTGGATGCCCACGTAGCGCCAGATGAAGGCGTAGACGCCGAAGAAGCGCAGCGCCGCGAGCTGCGTGAGCACCACCACCGGCGCCTGCACCAAGGCGCGCTCCCACCAGTATTGGGGGACCCGGAACTCGAAGCGCAGCAGGTAGGCCAAGAGGAAGACGCCCAAGAGCACCGCCGCGTCGAGGGCGAAGTGCATGGGGCGCTTCAGGAGGAAGGCCCACCAGGGGCGCGGGGGGTTGGTCATCGGGCGTTCGTGGCCGCGGGGGGCGGGAGTGTTCTGTCGCGGTGGGCGGGTGGGGGCTAGGGGGTTGCGCATTGAGCTTGGCCCTGCGCGCCTGGGCGCGGATGACGGCTGCCCGATGAGGTGGGAGCGTCGTGGTGTCTACGGCAGCTCGTCGGCGCCGATGTCCGGGGCGCCGGCGACGCACTGGCCGTCGAGGTCGACGACGTTGGTCGTCTGGACCGCCGCGTCCTCGAAGCCGATGCCCCCGTCGATGGCCAGCGAGCCCGCGGCGAGCTCCGGCCCGCTTGGCCCAGCGAACCCCGCGGGACCGCAGCGGTTGCCGTTGGTGCCGCACACGTTGCTGAGGCACACGCCCGACACCTGCACCTGGCAGCTCACGTCAAAGAGATCGTTTCGCACGACGACAATCGTCGTGCCGTCGTGGGCGAGCCCCGTCGCCGCTCCCTCGAAGATGTCGTTCACGAAGATGACGGCCCCACCCGAGGCGGTGATGGCCGCCGTCGCCCCGGCCGCGCGGAAGGTGCTGTTGCCGACGCGAAAGACCCCTCCGACAGAGGTCACTCTCCCGGAAATGAAGCTGCGCGCTGCGGTGAAGGTGCTGTTGAAAACCGACAGGGAGCCAAGCAGTGAGGACCTTTTGAGCCCAGCGACTCCGGAATTGAGCGTGAGCGAACCCACCTCGCTGTGGAGCACGATGAGCGCGGCGCCATCGACCGTGATGCGCGGCCCCTCGACAGCAGTGCGTGTGAGCACCAATTTTTCCATAACCCAGAGGTCATCTCCGCCAACGACGCGGCCGTCCGTGATCTCCGTGCCCCAGTAGCTATCAGCCACCTCCATCTGTGAGGCAGCGGTGAGGTCGAGCTCCACACCCGCCACGAGCCGCGTCGTGAAAAGCGCGGGCTGCGTCAAGCTCACGGTCGTGCTCACCGCCAGCGGCACCCGGCGCCAACTCCCGTCGAAGGACCCGATGAGCGGTACGTCGATGACGAGGGACGATCCCTCGTCATCGTACGTCCCTTCCGCGAGATAGACGCTGCGACCGCTCGCCGACGCCAACGCCAGAGCCGCCGGGAGGCCCGACATTGGCGATGCACGTGTCCCCGCCCCTGCGGACGATCCGCTCATGGAGACGAACACGCCGGTTGACTCATCGACGGGCGCGTCGCTGCCCTGGCAGCCGTTGGCGGCGCCATCACCAGGGATCTCCGGCGCGTTGTAGCGGATGGTCGGATTGGTGTCGTCGCAGTCCCATCCCGCGGGATAGGCGGCGCTGGCGCCGGGCTGACCGTCGCCGTCGAAGTCGGTCCCCCACTCGACCCCAGCCTCGGTCAACATGACGCACGGGCTCGGCACCTTCGCCGCGGCGCTGAACCCAGGCGACGGTAGGCTGATCGCGGTCACCGAGGTGTTGCCCACGCCGTCGGTGAGCACCACGCTGGCGGCATAGTCGCCTGGCGGCGGCGTCGACGAGAGCAGCTCATCGAGGGTGGCAGAGGTGCCCGCCACCGACCCTGGGAAGTCGATGGTGGTGGCACCGGCGACGAAGCGGAAGGTCGCGGCGGCGAGCGGCTCGCTGGCGCTCGCGCTCATGTGCAAGGTCATGCCCGCCGTCACGTAGGTGATGAACGACGCCTCGCTGAAGGGGTGGTTGTCCATCGAGAAGCTCGAGCCCAAGAGCACGGGCGCCGTGGCATCGATGCTCCAAGACCAAGAGGCGGGCGTGGCATCGACGTTGCCCGACCCGTCGACGGCGCGCACCAGCAAGCTGTGGCCACCGTCGGCGAGGCTGGCGAAGGTGGCAGGGTCGGCGCAGCTCGCGAACGCGCCACCGTCGAGGCTGCACTGGAAGGTGGCCGGCTCGGTGGCATCGAAGTCGAAGGCCGCCGTCGCCGACAGGTCCATGGGCGGCGGGCCGCTGACGATGCTCGTGTCTGGCGCGGTGGTGTCGACGACGCTGACGTTGACGGTGGCGCTGGCGGTGGCGCCGAGCGAGTCGATCATGGTGTAGCTGAAGCTATCGGCGCCAAAGAAGTTGGCGTTCGGGCGGTAGCGCACCACGCCACCCACGAGGGTCGCCGTGCCCGAGCTCGCGGCGCCCACGCTCAGCACGGCCACGGTGGTCCCTGGCGGCGGCTCCGACGAGTCGTTGGTGAGCACGTCGACGACGGTGTCCGAGGAATTCGCCTCCACCGTCAGGGAGTCGTCGAGGGCGTGGGGCCGGCGCAAGCCGAAGATGCGCATCTGCGCTTGGATCTGCGCCTGCGTCAGCGCCGCGCGGAAGATGCGGCCCTCGTCGACGTCGCCGTTGAAGGCGCGGTTGCCCACCGAGCCACCCTGGTTGTACGCCCACTGGCCCATCTGCATGCGAAACGCCGAGCTGTTGGCCACGATGTTGTTGCGCAGCGTGGCCGTGTTCTCGAGGACGCCGTTGACGTAGATGCGGATGACCCGATTGCCGTTGGTGCCGTCGTAGACGCCGGCGACGTGATACCAGGTGTTGGCCTGGGGCCTCGTACGCGAGAACACGTACACCCGGCCGCCGCCACCGCCGTTTTGCGTCTGCACCGCCCACTCGAAGAACTCGTTGCGCGTGCTGGTGCTGTTGCCGCTGTGCTGCAACCAGAACTGGCCCACGTCCATCTGGGTCGCGGACTGGTTCGAGACCACGTTGGCCCACGGCGAGCCTTGCTGCGGCGAGCCGGTCCACCGTAGCCACGCCATCACGGTGACGACGTTGCTGCCGCCGATGCCGATGTCGCGGTTGCCGAAGTCGACGTACTGGCACTGCGGCGACGTCGACGCCGAGCACCCGGCCGCGTTGGTGAAGTGAGCGGCGTAGTCGACGGCGGTGGCGCCGTTGCGCGCCGTGCCGTGATAGGCGTTGCCCGAGCTGTCGGCGACCTCGTTGGCCGTACCGTTCCAGCTCGTCTCGTTGACGTGCCAGTCGGCGATGGGCGTCTGCGCCAACGCCGGCACCGCGGCCAGGGTCGCGGCGAGGAGACAGGGGAGTGTTGAGCGGGTCATCGACACCCAGCATCGATCACTTAAGCGGATCTGGCCCCAATCGTGCCGGTGCATGCGTGATTTCGAGGCACCAGGGCCCCACATGGGGAGGAGCGCGCCTCCTCGTCGGCACATCGGCCTGCGCTGTCGCACATCTTGCTACCTGGCTCCTGGCCGCTAACATCGCTCGCGCGATGGCAGGAGCCCCGCCCCTCTCGGCGCTCGACGTAGAAGAGCAGCAGGCTCGGGTGCGCGCCGCAGTGGCGACGCGCGCCGGCGGGCTGCCCTGGCGCAGATCGCGCCTGGGCGCGGCCGCCAAGCGGGCCGTGGACCTAGCCCTTGGCTCCGCCGCGCTCGGCGCTGCGCTGCCCCTGATGGCGGCCGTCGGCGTGGCGGTGCGCGCCACCAGCCCAGGCCCGGTGGTGCTGCGCCAACAGCGCGTGGGCCTCGATGGCGAGCTCTTCACCATGTGGAAGTTCCGCTCCATGCGCGCGGAGCAGCCGGACGGCCTCGTGCAGTACCGCGGCGAAGTGACCCGAAGCGATCCGCGTCTGACGCCCATCGGCGCCGCGCTGCGCGACTGGCGCCTCGACGAGCTGCCCCAGCTCTTCCACGTCGTCAGCGGCAAGATGAGCCTGGTGGGGCCGCGCCCCGACTTGCCGGTGAACCTCGCCGCCTACCGCGACGAGGATCTGATCCGCTTCGCCATGCCGCCGGGCTGCACGGCGTGGACGCTGACGCGCGGGTTGTTCGAGAACGACTGGGCCACGCGCCAGGCCATCAACGCCGAGTATGTGACGCAGTGGAGCTTCTGGCTCGATCTCAAGATCCTCGCGGGCACCGTCGGCGTCATGCTGCGCCAGCAGGCGACGGCGCCGAAAGTCAGCGAGGTTCCAGGTGGGCCGCCGGCGACCACGAGGAGGAGCTGATGGCCGAGCTGCGACGAGGCGGACTGTTGGGGACGAAGGTGCGGCTGCGTGCCCTCGAGCGCGCCGACCTGGAGCAGCTGCGCGCGTGGGTCAACGACCCCGAGGTGATGCGCTTCTCGAACACGCTGCGGCCCATCAGCGACGTCGAGCAAGCGCGTTGGCTCGAGGCCGCCGTGAGCAGCGCGCACGCGGTGTGGTTCGGCATCGAGGACGCGCGGCGCGGGCAGCCCACGCTGGTGGGCACCTGCTGCCTCGTCGACATCGACGGGGTGGGGCGCAAGGCGGAATTGCGCATCCGCATCGGCGACCCAGACGCCTGGGGCGGCGGGCTCGGCACCGAGGCGTGTCAGCTCTTGGTGCGGCACGCCTTCGACGCGCTCAACCTCGAGCGGGTTTGGTTGCGCGTCTTCGACCACAACGCGCGCGCGCTGCGGCTCTATCAGAAGCTCGGCTTCGTGGTGGAGGGGACCCTGCGTCGCCACGACTTCGTCGACGGGGCCTGGCGTGACACCGTCCTGCTTGGGCTCTTGCGCGAGGACGCGGTACGCGCGGCGCCAGCACGTGCGCGAGGCAGACGCGCGTGATCGTGTCGATCCACCAGCCGCAGTTCTTGCCCTACCTCGGCTTCTTCCACAAGGTCGCGCACTCGGACCTGCTCGTGCACCTCGACGACGTGCAGTTTCTCGAGCGGGGCCATCAGCACCGCAACGAGATCAAGATGCAGACCGGCAAGCAGTGGCTGACAGTGCCGGTGGTGCAGCAGCGCGGCCAGACCATCGATCAGGTCGTCATCGACACCGGCACCAATTGGCGCCGCAAGCAGTGGGCGGCGCTCGAGAGCAACTACCGCCCGGCGCCCTTCTTCAAGGAGCTCGCGCCGGGGCTCAAACAGATCCTGCTCGAGGGCACGCAGACACGGCTGCTCGACCTCGACCTCGACTTGCTGCACTGGGCCTTCGAGGTCCTCGAGCTGCGGATGCCCACGCGACGCTCATCGGAGCTGCAGGTCAGCGGCACACAGACCGAGCGCCTCGTCAGCATCTGCCAGGCCGTTGGCGCCACGGTGTACCTGTCGGGTCAAGGTGGGCGGCTGTACATGGAGCTCGCGCTCTTCGAGGCCGCTGGCATCG
Source organism: Deltaproteobacteria bacterium (assembly GCA_020850995.1). GTDB lineage: Bacteria > Myxococcota > UBA727 > UBA727 > VGSZ01 > JACOUT01. The sequence goes on along the minus strand of JADZDP010000158.1, from coordinate 60,743 downwards.
AGGTGCGTTTTCAGGAGTTCCACGCGCCGAGCTACCCGCAGCTCTTCATGCAGCACGGGTTCATCGCGAACCTGTCGGTGGTGGATGCGCTCTTTGGCTGCGGGCGCGGGGCCCGCGAGCTCATCGCCGCGAGATAGTGCGGACGACGTCGATGACCCGCGCTTGGTCATCGACCGAGAGATTGCTGCCCGAGGGAAGGCACAAGCCGCGCTCAAAGAGCCCGGCCGACACCGCCCCGCCTCTCACGCGGCAGCCCCGGAACACCGGCTGCTGGTGCATGGGCTTCCACACTGGCCGCGCCTCGATGTCTTGGGCCGCCAACGCGAGCCGGATGTCCTCGCGGGAGGCACCGAAGGCCGCCTCGTCGACGAGGATGCAGGTGAGCCAGCGTGTCGAGCGCCCCCACGGTGCTTCCGGCATGAACGCGATGCCGGGCAGGTCGGCGAGACCCTCGCGGTAGCGTTGAAAGATCGCGCGTCGTGCCGCCACGCGCTCGTCGAGCACGCCCAGCTGCGCGCGTCCAATGGCTGCACATATGTTCGAGAGGCGATAGTTGAAGCCGATGGCCGAGTGCTCGTAGTGCGGTGCTGGGTCCCGCGCTTGCGTCGCCAGAAAGCGCGCGCGCTCTACCAGGCTCTGGTCGTCGGACACCAACATGCCACCACCAGAGGTCGTGATGATCTTGTTGCCGTTGAACGAGAAGATCCCGAGCTTCCCGAAGGTGCCGCACTTCTTGCCGCGATAGTCAGCGCCGAGCGCCTCGGCAGCATCCTCGATGATCGGCACGTCGTGGCGCGCGCAGGCGGTGCGGATCGGCTCCCAGTCGGCGCTCTGGCCGTAGAGGTCCACGACGATGGCGGCCTTTGGCAGCTTGCCACGCTTCGCGCACGCCTCGAGCTCCTCGGCCAAGAGCGCAGGATCCATGTTCCAGGTGCTCGGCTCCGCGTCGATGAACACCGGCGCGGCGCCCTGGTACACGATGGGGTTGGCGCTGGCCGAGAAGGTGAGGCTCGAGCACAGCACCTCGTCGTCGCGATCGACACCGAGGAGACGCAGCGCCAGGTGGATGGCGGCGGTCCCCGCCGACAGCGCCGCCGCGTGGCCAACACCAACGTAGTGCGCCAGCTCGCGTTCGAACGCGTCGACGTGCGGGCCGAGGGGCGCCACCCAGTTCTCGTCGAAGGCCTGCCGGATGAGGCCTTGCTCGGCGCCGCTCATGTGCGGCGACGACAGATACACGCGAGGCATCAGTGGCTCCTCTTCACGGCCGCGGCCGTTCCCGCGCTGGGACGCCTACCACGGTGCTGCCGTCGCGCACGTCGTAGAGCACCACAGCGCCGGCGCCCACCGTAGCCCACGCCCCAATGCGCCGGCCGGGGATGACCGTGGCGCCCGTGCCGAGGAAGGCGCCCTCGCCGATCGCGACGCTGCCCGCGACGTGACAGCCGGGTGCCACGTGAGCGAAGCGGCCGATCGCCCCGTCGTGGTCGACGTGCGCGGCGGTGTTCACGATGGCGTGCGCGCCCACGCGCACCTCGGGCTGGAGCACCACGCCAGCGCAGATCATGGCGCCCGGCTCGAGCACCACGCTCGGATCGATGATGGCGCTCGGGTGCACGACGATGGCCCAAGGTCCCGCGAGCTTGGCCGCGAGGCGTTGGCGCAGGCGCCCATCGCCGGCCGCGAGGATCAGCTCTGCGCCCGCCGGCACAGTGTCCTCGTGGAGCACCGGCACGCCGAGGACCTTGCCGCCGAGCTCTGCGGCCTCGCGCACGAAGCAGCCAAGCACGAGGCGCCCGGCCGCCTTGAGGGTCGCGACCATGACCTTCGCATGGCCGCCGGCACCGAGCACCGCGACCGGCGCGCTGCTTGACGTCGTCATTGTGGCACCGTCGCCCGCACGAACGCAGCGCAGCCCGACGCCAGCGAGGTCGTTGGTGAGAAGCCCAGCGCCCGCAGCCGCTCGATGGAGATGGGCCCCGCCTGCCGCGCTGCCGGCGCCTGCGCATCGATGCGAAGCGTTGCAGGTGTGGTGCCGCAGTGCTCGGCCACGGCAGCGATGAGTGCGCGCGCCAGCTCCTCCAGTGTGGTCAGCGCGCCGCTTGCCACATGGAAGGCGCGACCATCCCACGCCGCGCGCGGTTCGACGGCGATCAGCGCGCGCACCGCGGCGGTGAGGTCGTCGACGTGCAGGTAGTCCGTCGCTGCCTCGGGATCCCCACGCAACAGCACCGTGCCGCCACGCGCCTGAGCCACCACGGCGTGAAACACGCGTCCCTCGAACATGCTTGGCCCATAGACGTAGCTCGGCCGCAGCACCAGGTGCGCCAGGCCCCGTGCGGCCGCGAGCTGAAGCTCGGCGACGAGCTTCGACATGCCGTAGGCGGTGTCGGGCAGCGCTGGCTGCTCCTCGTTTGCACCGGCCCGCTCGCCCACGGGCCAGATGTCGGCGGACGAGAGGTGCAAGAGTCGCGCGCCCGAGCGCAGGCAGGCCTCGCTCACGCTCCTCGTGGCGGCGAGGTTGTCGCGCATGAGCGCGAGCTCAGAAGCGGCATCCTTGATCGCCACGCCCGCGGCGTTGACCACTACGTCGCTCGCGCCGAGCAGGGCCGTCAAGGCCTCCACGAAGGCTCGACCAGCGGGCAGCACCGTGTCGACTGCGGGAGCGGCCCTGCGGCTCGCGCCCACCACGTTCGCACCGGTAACACGGAGCGCCGCGACGATTGCGCCGCCGAGAAAGCCGCTGGCGCCCACCACCACCACGCGTTGCTTCACAGCACGCCCCGCTCGACCGCGGGAGCCGCCGCGCGACCGTCACGCGCCAACGCGTCGAAGGCAGCGCGCGGCACGATCAGCTCTGCCCAGTGCCGCAGGATGACGACGTCGGTGCGGGCGCTGCCGTCATAGCTCATGCCACGGTGCCGCTTGAGGTAGCTCTCCACCGGGTTCATGCCGAGCTCGGCGCACAGCGGCGTGGTGCCAGAGAAGCGCGCGTTGAGCTCGAAGATCTTCGGCGCGCCCCCATCGAGGCGAAGCTGGAAGTTGGTGGAGCCGCGCGCGCCGAGCGCGGCGAGCGCGCGCGCCGTCTGCAACACGTACGCCTCGATGCGCTCGTCCTGTACCGGCACCACCCGATAGGTGTCGCCCGCGCGCAGCCAGCGCTGCAGCACCACGACCCTCGACGGTTCGCCGCGGCAGCTCACCACGGTGCAGGTGTACTCGGTGTCGTCGTCGCCGAGGCGCTCTTGCAGCACGATCTCGTCGGAGCGCGCCAGCGCCCGCACCAGCTCGTGCTCGTCGCGCACCAGCTCGACGCCGATGGAGCGGCAGCCCACGCGCGGCTTGACGATGAGCGGGAAGGGCAGCGCGCCCGCCCGCCACTCTTCGCGCAGGAAGGTCCGCGGGAAGGCGAGCCCGTGCTTCTCCAGGAAGCGCGCGGTCGCGTGCTTATCGTCGGCAATGCGCACCACCGCGGGCGACGAGATCACCACGTGCGCACCGCTCTCGCGCTCGATGCGCTCGGCGTTGGCGGCGCAGACCGCCAGCTCGACGTCGGTCCCGGGCAAATAGTAGGCGCAGCCCTCGGCCTTGCAGATGGCGATGATGGCGTCGATGTAGCCCGGCGCAGACGCGCGCGGCACCAGCCGCATGACGTCGCCGGCGTAGAGCCCCGCGGCCCAGTGGCTCATGTCGGCGGCGACGATGCGGATCTCCATGCCGCGGATCATGCGCAGGGCCTTGATGATGCCCTCGCCCACGCCGCCCCCGGCGCCGGTCACGAGGACGCTGACGACGGTCGTGCTCATGGTCGTGCGCCTTGGTGGTACTTCAGGATCTCGGCCTGGGTCGCGCGTGACAAGGTGGAGTCGAGGATACCCGCGAGGTGCGCGCTCGTGTCGTAGGTGACCGGGAGCGTGCGAAAGTCCTGCTCGCTCCACATGCCCACGGTCGCGTCGCCGGTGCCGTCGCGCGGCTGGCCCACCGAGCCGGGGTTCAGCAGGCGGACACCGTCGATGTCGACGTCGACGGCGCGATGGGTGTGACCGAACACCCCGCGGGCGAAGCCCCGGTCTTGGAGCGCGCTCGCGGCTCGACGGCGATCATCGTTGCCGTTCAAGTAGCACCAGTCCCGCGCGCCAAAAGGGTTGGCATGCGCGAACAGCGTATCGCCGACGACGTGCTCCTCATGCCAGGACAGCGCCCCCTCGAGCCGCTCGCTCCCGAGTGCCGCCAGGGTCCAGGTCGCGCTCTCTTGGATCCATAGGGGCATGCGATCGAAGTAGCCGGCACGGCCCGCCTGCATCTCGAAGTAGAGCTGATCGTGATTGCCCACGAGCACGGTCGTGGGGCGCTGGCGCGGCAGGTCGCGCATGAGCTTGAGCACCTCGCGCGGGTGGCAGCCATAGGAGAGGAGGTCACCGAGCACGATCAGCTCATCGACCTGCTCGGCCGCGAGCAGCGCGAGCGCCGCTTCGAGCGCATGCAGGTTGGCGTGGATGTCGCTGATAACGCCGAGCTTCACGCCAAGCCCTTCGCGCGCAACAGCTCGTGATAGTGCTGCTCCACCGTGGCGAAGATGCGGCGCTCGTCGAAGCGGGCCTGTGCGAGCGCGCGGCCGCCCGTGCCGAGACGTTGGCGCTCTCCCTCGTCGACGAGGAGTCCTTCGAGCGCGCGCGCGAGCGCGCCGGCGTCCTTGGCGGGCACGAGCAGGCCGGTGCGGCCCGGCTCCACCGCCTCGCGACAGCCGCGAATATCGGTGGCCACCACCGGCACGCCCATGGCCGCCGCCTCCATCAGCGTGCGCGGGAAGCCCTCGCGGTGCGACGGCAAGGCCAGCACGTCCATGGCTGTGTACATGCCTGGCAGGTCGTCGCGCCAGCCCGTGAACACACACAGATCGTCGATACCGACGGCCTTGGCGTCGTCCTGCGAGAGCGCGTCGCCCTTGTGAGTGTCGGTCTCGCCAACGATCATGAGCACCAGCTTCGGCAGCCGCGCCCGCAGCTCGCGCACCGCCGCCCACAGCTCGCGGACACCCTTCTCCTCCACCAACCTCCCAACGAAGCCCACCACCAGCGCGTCGGACGCAATGCCGAGCGAGGCGCGCACGCGAGCGCGGTCGACAACGGGGCTGCTCGGGTCGAAGCGCGCGAGATCGATACCGTTGCCCAGGTGCTCGATCTCGTCCATGGAGCAGATGTGCTCGCGCACGGCGGTCTCAAGGTCTTCCTTGCTCTGCGACAAGATGTCATCGGAGCAGGCCGCCGCGATCTGCTCGAGCACGACGTAGAAGCGACGTCTCAACGCCGGCGTGTCGTCTTGGAAATAGAAGCCGTGGATGGTGTTGACGACGATGGGCACACCGGCCAGGCGCGCCGCGAGCTGGCCGAGCAAGCCGGTCTTCGCGTTGTGCGTGTGCACGATGCTGAGCTTTTCGCGCTGCATCACGCGCGCGAGCTCGAGCACGGCGCGCAGGTCGTGCAGGGGCGTGAACGCGCGCTTCATCGCAACCGGCACGTGGCGAATGCCGTGCGCCTGCAACCACGGCACGTGGGGCCCAGGCGCCGAGATGCCGATGACGTCGAAGCCGGCGCGCTGCAGGTGCTGCATCTGGTTGCCGAGCAGGTAGCGCAGCGACAGGTCGATGGTGCACACGTGGGCCACGCGCACCCGGCCGGCGTGCCATCGCAGGCTGCGCCGTGCGTCGCCACGGAGCTCATCGAGCGGCACTACCGGCGCCCTCGCACCAGCACGAAGGCCTCGGCGGCGTGCATGCCCATCTGTGCCCCGCGATAACGCGCCAAGTGCAGTGCTGCCTCCAAGCTGCGCGCGTCGGGGAAGGGCCGAAGCTGGCTCTGATACGCGGTGAGCGCGCGCTGCTTGTGCTCGAAGGTGGCGCTGATGTCGACCCAGACGTTCGGCACGAAGCCGGGCTCGATGCCGCCCGCGTTCCAGGCCGTCTCCGAGAGCACTTCGTAGGCGTAGACCTCGCGCAGGCCGCGCCCAAGCTCGCTCACCGGGCGCCAGGCCACGCTGGCGGCGTCGAAGATGGCGCGGTGATCCCGGTGCAGATCGAAGGGGTGCGGCACATAGAGCAGCTCGGGTCGTGCCCGCTCCATGAGCGCATGCACGATGCGGTTGAGCTCGTGCGCTGGCACCTCGCTCACCATGGCCGCGGGCACGTTATCGAACCACAGCTCGCGCACGCCGAGCGCGTCCATGGCCACGCGCGCCTCGGCGCGCACCGTATCCCACGACGAGCGCGGGAACACCGGGTGCTCGCCCTCGCCGGGCCCCGTGACCACTGCAACGGTCACCTCGTCGCCCTCGGCCACGTGGCGCGCGAGGGTGCCGCCGCAACCGAGCGTCTCGTCGTCGCAATGAGGGGCGATGCACAGCACTCGCATGTCAGCTCTCCGCCGCGCGTGCGACCTCGCGCACGGCGTAGGCCACCTGACGGGCCGCCTCGCCTCGGTGCGCCAGGTGTTCCTCGACGTACGCCGCGCGCCGCCGCGCGCTCTTTTCGCCAAAGCCGTTCAACAGCTCCTCCACCTCGTGCGCAGCGCGCGCATCTGCGTGCAGGGGCAGGCCCGCGCCGCTCTCCACGTAGTCGAACACGTGACCAGCGCCCGGGATCTCGAGCGAGCCGATGGGGACGTCGAGGAGCATGGCCTCGAGGCCGATGGTCGAGGTGAGCACCACGCCCGCGTCGAGCGCGGACAGGAGCGGCAGCACCGGTGCGTCGGCCGCCACCACCACCTGCGGGGCGCCCGCGGCGCCGCTGGCGCGGGCAGCGACCTCGCGGAACGCGCCGACGGTCTCGCGCGGGTGCAGCTTCACCACCACCGTGGCGCTCGCCGCCGCGAGGGCGGGCGCCGCTTCCGTGACGAAGCGCTCGAACAAGCGCATCTTCTCGTCGGTGGTGCAGAAGCCTTGGTCGTCGATGGGGTTCGACAGGAAGCCCAGGAGCCTGCCCGAGAGGCCGAGCCGCTCCCGCAGCGCGCGGCCCTCAGCGCGCGCGCGCTCGAGGTCGATGCCGTCGTAGCGCGGGTTGCCGGTGACCCGGATGCGCGCGGCGGGCGCGTACTTGCGAAAATGCGCGGCGCTGCGCTCGCCCCACACGCAGAGCGCGGCGAGCTCGCTGCCTCCGTAGGGGGTGTGCGTGCGCTGCTCCGCTGGCAGCGGGAAGCGCACGCCCTCCTGCAGCAGCACCACGGGGATTCCACGGCGCCGCGCGGCCTCGCAGATGCCGTCGTAGGGGAAGGACGCGTCGTTCATGGTCACCACGATGTCGGGGCGGCTGCGGAGCAGCACCCACTCGACGCGCGCGCGCAAGCCGAGCTTCCAGGCGAGGTCGTGGGCCAGGCGTCGCAGCACCCGCCCGCGCCGAGTGCCGCTCTGCGCACCCTTGGGTAGGCGCTTGCGCAAGCCGCCGGGCACCAGCGCGAAGGTGCGCGCGCCGGGGAAGCACGCCGCGGGCGACGGCAGCGCGCGCAGCTCGGCCACCGAGAACACGTCCACGGTGTCGCCGAGGGCCAAGAGCTCGCGCGCCGCCGGCGCTGCGATAGCGGCGTGGTGATCGGCGTTGCCGATGATGAAGAGGGCGCGCATGAACGCTAGCTCACCACTCGCCGCTCGAGGCCACGCAGGTCATCGACGCACTCGCAACCGACCGTGGCCCAGTGTGCCGCCAGGTCGGGCGTGCGCCGCGCGAGGAAGCGCACGCCCGACTGCGCGGCGGCCTGATGATCGGTGGTGCCGTCACCAACGAACAGCACCTCGTCACGGTGGAGCGCCCATCGTTGCAGCACGTGCGCCACCGCCGCGGCCTTCTCGGTGGGCGAGCCGTGCACCTCTGCGAAGAAGCGGCGCAACCCGCGCGCATCCACGATGCGATCGAGCTCGTCTTGCGGCGTCCCCGACGACACCACCAGGTGCACACCGGCGCGCGACAACAGCTCCAAGGACTCGAGCGCACCGGGCACGAAGGGTGTCTCGCACACCTTTTGAAACACGATGGCGGAGAAGCGATCGCCCAAGCGCACCTTCTCGCCGATGTCGAAGGGGAGGCCCAAGAGGTGCTCGTAGATCCACGCGAACTTGATGAAGCGCGAGATGCCCAGGTTGTCGAGGTGGTGGCGCTTGATGGCCGGCAGGTGCTGCGGATGGTCCGCGAACAGCTCGAGGAAGGCCTCGGTCTTGATGTCGCCCGACTCGACGATGACGCCGTCGAAATCGAACACCACCGCTCGCAGCCGACGCGCCATCAGCTCCGGTCCTTGTCCCCGCGCTGGCCGTGCTCCTCCAGGTGATGCAGTTGCTCGACCACCTGCAAGAGCCCCTGCCCCATGTCGACGAAGCTCGCCGCCACCAGCTTGCGACCGGGCTTGGGCGTGAAGGCGTAGGGCGTGACCTTGTAGTGCCCTTGCTGCTCGTGGCCGTAATCGACCTCCACGGGCTTGCCGAGCAGCTCGCCGAACATGGTGAACAGCTCGCTGGCGCGCGTGGATTGCGAGCCGGTGAGTACCAGGTGCTTGCCGACGAATTCGGGCGCCGTGGCGTCGACGCTGAGGCGGGCCGCGTCCTCCACATGGATGTACTCGCGCACGTCATCGGGGCCGCCCGGATACGCCACGCGACCCTTGGTCATCGCCTGCTGCAGCAAGCGATAGACGCCGTTCGACGAGCCCGAGCGTGGCCCATAGAGCGAGCCGTAGCGCAGCACCGTTGTTGGCTGCCCAAAGACGCGCGCGTACTCCTCGATGTAGCTCTCGCAGGCCTGCTTGCTGCACCGATAGAAGCCGCCCTCGCGCGAGAACACGTAGATGGTCGAGGCGAACATCAGGCGAGCCTTGCAGCCACCCGCGCGTAGCGCCTCGAGCACGTTGAGCGTGCCGAGCAAGTTGACGCGCGCGGTTTCGAGCGGCTTGGTCTTGCCCTCATTCAGGTCCGCCAGCGCCGCCAGGTGGAACACCACGTCGGCGCCCTCCACGCCGGCCGCCACCTGCGCGGCGTCGGTGATCTCCCCCTGCACCAAGCGCTGACCGCGCCGCAGCCAGGGCGAGGGCGCGCGATCGAAGATGGTGACCTCAACGCCGCGCTCGCTGAGCGCGTCAGCGATGTGGCTACCCACGAACCCTGCGCCACCGGTGACGAGCGCGCGCTTCATGCGACGTTCCCCTTTCGGCCCGCGAGCCCCTGCAGCAGGTGCTCGACGGCCTCGCTCTCCATGCGCTCGCGCGCCTCGCGCGCGTAGCTGCCGATGTGCGCCGACAAGAGCACGTTGTCGAGCTCGGTGAGCGGCCCGCGGTAGGGCTCGGCGTCGAAGGTGTCGAGGTAGGCGCCCGCGTCGGGGTTGGTGCGCAGGAAGGCGCCCAGCGCGTGCTCGTCGATGAGACCGCCGCGGGCGCAGTTCACCACCACCGCCGTCGGCTTGAGCTTGGCGATGCGCTGCGCCGACAGCAGGTTCTTCGCCTCGCTCGAGAAACTCAGGTTGAAGGTGAGCACGTCGCTCTGCGTGACGAGCTCGTCGATGGTCATGGGCCGCACGCCGTGGGCGTCGGCGAAGGAGGCGTCGAGCTGCGGATCGCTCGCCAACAGACGCACATCGAAGGGCATGAGCAGCTTGACCAACGCGCGCCCGATGCGGCCGAGCCCCACGATGCCCACGGTCTTGCCGCGCAGGAGCCCGCCCATGGGCTTCTTCCATTCACCCCGACGAATGGCGCGGTCGCTCTCGCCGAGCTTGCGCAGCACCGACAAGGTGCCGGCGAGCACCAGCTCGGCCACAGCGTCGACGTGGGCGGTGGGAGTGTTGAACACCGGGATGCCGCGCGCGGCGGCGGCCTGCAGATCGACAGCGTCGACGCCAGTGCCGACCCGGGAGATGCACTTGAGGCGCGGCGCGCACTCCAAGAGCGCGCTCGTGATCTTCTCCGTGCCGGCGATGACGCCGTCGATGTCGGCGTACAGCGCCTTGGCCTCGTCGCCGTTGAGCTGCCGCTTGTGGGGGTTGAGCGCCACCGCGTGCCCGGCCCGCTCGAGCTGCTCGAGCGGCCGTCGCGACACCTCGGCGAACGAGGAGGTGCTGATCAGGATCTTCATCGCGGCCTCACGCCTTGAGCTTCATGATTTCGTTGACGATCTCTGGGTGCTGCACCCACCACTCGTGGAAGGGCACGTCGAAGGGGCCGTTGATGTCGCGCCCCGTGATCCACGGGCGGACGATGGGCTTCACGCGCTTGCCCATCCACCACCACGGGTTCGGGCCCTCGCGGCGCTGCACCGTCTGCTTGCGGAAGGCCCACACGCCCTGGTCGTAGTAGTAGGCCTTCGGGTAGCTCTGCCGCTCGGTGGAGACCTGGCGTGGGCCGCCGTACTCCGAGATGAGGCCATCGGCGTTGATCTGCAGCGCGCGCAGCGGGTGATCGTCGGCGGCCTCCCAGCACGAGAGCACGCCGTCGAGCGTTGGGTCGGCGTCGAGGTGGCCGAGGGCCTCGTCGAAGAGCTCGGGCGTGATCATCACGGTGTTGCCGAGCAAGAGCACGACGTTTTGCAGGTCGGGGACGGCGCGGTCAACGTACTCCACGGCGTGCTTGATGACGTCGCCATGGTTGACGTGATCGCCGCCGAGCTCGTCCGGTCGTGGGATGACAGCACAGTCGTTCTTGCGACACACCGAGGCGATGAGCTCGCCGTCGGTGGAGCACCACACGCTGTCGATCCTTTTCGCCCGGTGTGCGCACTCGATGACGTACTCGATGACTGGTCGACCAGCGATCGGTGCCACGTTCTTGTTGAGGATCGACTTCGATCCGGCGCGCGCGGTGATGATGGCAACGTTGGTCATGGTGTCTCAGCCCCTCCCGACCGCGGCGTCGATCTGCTTGCCGATGAGCTCGCCGGTGCGGATCACGTAGTCGACCTCGTCGAGCGGCGTGGGTGAGGGCCCCTCGCCCGCGAGGTGTTTGTCGAAGGCGCGGATGATCGCAGCGTGGGGCGTCTCCCGTTGCGCGCGGCGCAGCAGGTACTCGGCGCGGTCGGGGATCGCCTGCAGGAGGCGCTGGCCAGTCTCTACGTTCTTCACGCCCACGGCCCGGCGCACGCGACTGTCTTTGGCCGCCGCCAGCGTTGCCGTGTCCGACAGCACGTCGATCTCGATCTTGCCCTCGGTGCCGAAGATCTCGAGGGAGCGACGGTTCTCCTTCGACGACGCGGAGTAGTGAAAGGTCGAGATGCAGCGGCCACCGGCCAGCACCACGCAAACCTCGTCGGCGGGCGCGCCGGGCACCGCGCCCTTGGTGTGCAACGCCGTCACCGACGCCACGGGCAATGGCCCCGCGAACATGTGCGTGAGGTAGAGCTCGTGCGGCAAGGTTTCGAACCAGCGCCCGCCTGGGAGCTTGTGCGACCAGTGCTTGTCGCCCACCAGCATGCGATCCCCATAGGGGCTGGTGAGGAAGAGGCGGTGCAGGCGCAGCACCTCTCCGATGCGGCCTTCGTCGACCCACTGCTTGGCCTGCTGCACCGCATGGGTGAACTTGAGGTTGTGCACCACGCCGATGGTCTGCTTGCCAGCGACGGCGCGCACCGCGTCCCAGTCGGTGACAGAGGTGACCACGGGCTTCTCAATGAGCAAGTGGCGGCCGGCCTTGAGCACGCGACCGGCGATGTCGGCGTGGGTGTGCGGGGGAGTGCAGACGTCGATGACGTCGGCGAGGGCGAGCGCTTCGTCGAGCGTGGCGGCGACGTGTGTGACGCCGAACTCTTCGCTGCGCTTGTCCGCCAGCTCGCGGGTGACGTCGAAGAGGGTGGTGACCTTGCCGTGGGGGGCTATCTTCCAGGCGGCGAGGTGGGCGGCGGCGATGTGGCCGCAGCCGATGAGGGCGACCTTCCTAGGCTCCGTGCTCATGCCGATGTCACCGCCGATCGCGCTCTCATCGCCTACCCAACACTGCGGACGTCGCCCTGCGGGGGCTGTCGTCCCGACGTCCGTCCAATCATCGACACCAGCTCTTCGGCAGCGCGCACGCAGGTCCCAATTTTCCCCGAGAAGAGTGTAAAGACCCGCTCGCTCCGTTTCACCACCAGCGTCGGGCGAGCATCGGTGTCGTCGAGTCCTGGTAAGACGGCGCGTACCGTGAACATGGATCCGATGTGCTCCGCCGAGCGGATCGTGGGGATGAACCGGGATGCAGATTCGATGAAGTCTTGGAAGCGAGTCACCGAGGGCTTGCGCACTATGCCGCGGTTCAGCATGCCCACCAGAGCGTCTGGTACCTCTGGGGTTCTGCCGACGTTCGTGTGGTGCAGAGCGTGCACCACGTTTCCCATGACAGCGAGACCCGTTCGCCCGAGTGGATCCACGCACATGAACGGCCCGTCCATGATGACGATGCTGGTCCGCGCAAGCGTCTCCGGCAACCGCACCACCGGCTTTTCGCAAACTTCGAACTGGTAGTTGCTAGCGCCCTCGTCCGACACCATGCCGCCGAGGGACGCATAGGTAGCCAACACGATGTGATCATGCTTGGTCAATGCGTCTGGCTGCACGCTGACACCCAGGTGCACCCGGACCTGCAGCGCGCGCAGTCGCTCCCAGACGATGGCGCGGAGGCGCTCTGGATCAAAGAGGCTCTCACGCACCCGCACCACAAGGTCGACCTGCTCTCCGCACAGGCACGACAACTCTTGTTGTTCATGCTCGAGCCGCGCAGCCGAGAGGAACCCAAGGAAGTCGCATGCGCTTGTCTGACTGCCTTTGTTAGCGATCGCGTAATAATGTGCATTGTCGTCGATAACCGCATCTGGGTAGCTTGCACGAAAGCTTTTCTCGGCGTCCCGCGATGCGATCGCCGTCTCGAGCGATCGTGGATAATGGTAGCCACGATGCAGGCGGTACTGGTTGATGCCCGACGCCGCACAGAGGAGGTCGCCCTCCCGCTCGTACAAGTCGACGCTGTGGCCATGGCGAGCTAGCTCGATCGCCGCGGTCGTCCCGAAGATCCCACCGCCTACAACAGCGACGTTCATGCTGACTCCATGCGTGCAAGAATGCGTACGACATCCACGGCGAAGGCCGCCTCGACTGCGGACGTGCCCAACGCAACGAGGCCACGAAAGGCGTCGACCTCCCGTTCCAATGGCGAAGTGCCGGGCACGACAATCGGTTCATAGCGGCGGTCGGATGCAAGCTCAAAGAGAGCGTCATCTGCCCAACAGAGCACCCGACCGCTGCTTGTCACGCAGGTCACGGTCCGCGACCTCACCGGGGAACAGCGGTCGATCTCGATCTCGCAGTGGCGCCCGTCTCCCCATTCGAGCCGCGCGCGCAGCAAGTCACAGGTCGTTACTACTGGCAGCCGCATCGCAACCTCGGCGCGCGCCGGAGCCCCACCAAACATTGCTAGTGCAAGCGCAACGATATGACTACCGAGATTCCATAGGATGTCCGCGTCGAAGGTACCGAGCTTGCGCCAGCTCGCCCGCATAGACACGAGGGGGTCGGTCGCGGTGAGGACCTGTAGTGCCTCACACACCGGGTGGAACAACAGCACGTGTCCTGTGAACAGCACACGCTTCGCCTGCGCCGCCAGCTCTGCGAGACCGATAGCGTCGTCGACACGGTTCGCAAGAGGCTTCTCCACAAACACGTGCTTGCCGGCCTCCAGCGATCGGCGCGCGAGCACGGCGTGGCTCTCGATTGGCGTCGCCACCGCGATGGCGTCGATCTGGGGGGCGGACAGCATGGCAGCAAGGTCGGTCACCACCGGGACGCTCGGGAACCGCTGCCGCAGCTCCAAGCGCCGCTCCGGATCCCCAAGCGTTGCGCACGCGACGACCTCGCAGGTCTTGGCGAGCTCGCGCAGAAGCACCTGGCCCCATCGGCCTCCGCCAATCACCGCCACGCGAAGGGGGCGCGGCTCGGGTGCACTGTCAGCTTGATTGTACATGTGTCATCGTTCGCGGACCATGGGGCGCTTCGACGACCGTGCGACGCTCCGCAGGGGCCTAGGCGACAACATCAGGTGGCGCGTCGTCCATCGGCTCTTGGGTCGCGGGCCGCTGCCAGATCTCAGCGGGTTTCGCACGCCGATCGCGTTACCAGACCTGGCGCTTCTGCACTCGACAGCCCCTTCGTTGACCTGGGTTGGTCACGCAACCTTCGCCTTGCGGCTTGGCGGGGCGCTGGTGCTGACCGATCCCAACTGGTCGGCGCACCTGGCGCGCCTTTTCACCAGACGAGCCCCTCCAGGCATCGCACTGCAAGAGCTGCCGCGCATCGACGTCGTCGCCATCACCCACAACCACATGGATCATCTCGACCTGCCAACCCTTTCCCAGATCGGCAACGGGCCGCTGTACGTGACACCGCTTGGGAACGGCCGTTACCTGCGCGAGCTTGGCATCACCAACATCAAGGAGCTCGATTGGTGGCAGAGCGTGCGCCTCAACGAGCTGCAGATCGCGTTGGTCCCTGCCCGGCACTTTTCCATGCGGACGCCCTTTGATCGCAATGACGCGCTTTGGGGGGGCTTCGTGTTCAAAAGCAGCGAGGGGACGCTCTATCATTCCGGCGACACCGCCTACTTCCAGGGCTTTCGAGCCATACGCGAACGATGGGGCCCAATCGATTGGGCAGCACTTGCGGTGGGCTCCTACGAGCCTCGCTGGTTCATGGAGTCCCAACACATGAACCCCGAGGATGCAGCGGTCGCGTTTGTCGACCTCGACGCAAGAGCCCTCGTGCCGATGCACTGGGGGACCTTCAGCACTGCCGATGAACCCCTTGGGCAGCCGCCAGAGCGACTCCGATCTGTGTTTCGCTTCCGCCGACTGGATGAGAGGCGACTGTGGCAGTTGGCCATCGGAGAGACCCGCGCTCTGACCAATGGTCGGTAGCCAGCGACTGCGACGCTACACATTCGGTACGGCCCGCTGCGAGCCCGGCCAGATCGCCTCGAGGTAGAGCCGCATCGAGGCGTCAACCTCGAACTTCTTCGAAGCGGTCCTGCCGCCGGCGCCGATGGCGCATCGGAGCTCGCTGTTCGAGAGAAGCTCGCTCATGCGTGCGGCGACTTGCGCGACATCGCCAACCGGCACGAGGAACCCATCCTGGCCCGGCCGTTCGATGATTTCCGATGGTCCCGCCGGGCAATCAGTCGAGATTACTGGTGTGCCACAGGCCATTGCTTGGATCAGTACCCCAGGGAGGCCTTCATGCTCGGACGTCAAAACGAAGACGCTCGCGCGCGCCATGTACTTGAAGGGGTTCGGATCGAAGCCCGGCATGTCGATGTGCTCGGCAATGCCCAGCTCCTGGGCAAGCAATTCCAGCGGCCCTCGGAGCGGCCCCTCACCCAAGAGCAGGAGTCGAGCGCCATGCTCGCGCCGCACTATGGCGAACGCGCGCAGCAGGACGTCGAAGGCCTTCTCCTTGACGAAACGCCCGACACCGAGGATGACCGGCGCCGAGCCATCAAAGAAGCGATGGGCGACCGGCGCCTTCGCGCCCATGTGCAGCTCCTCCGTTACAACTGGATTGAAGACGACGGAGATCTTCTCGCGCGGCAGCCGCAGCTCCTGGACGAGCTGGTCACCGATCCCTCCGCTGATGACCGTTACTTGATCCGCTCGCGGGTACAGCAAGCGCTTTGCCGCGGCGAGCGCGACGCGCTTTGTCGTGTAGCCGCCGTGAAACAGCACGTTGCGTTCGGAGAGGACCACCCGAAAGGGCTTGCCGAGGAGCTCCCACGCGAGGAGTGCTGGGACATTGGTTCCGCTCGAGGTCGAGAAGAGGACGTCGGGTCGCAGCCGTCGGAGCAGCCGGGCAAGTGGCGGTACCGAGGTCCAGAGGCTCCGCGCTTCCAGGGAATGGACGGTGCCGACGGCGCGGTCGAGCGTTGCGCCTTCTTTGCGCAGGAGGATGAGCTCCGGCGCGATGCCGTGCTTCGGCAGCTCGCGCATCAGGGTGAGCGTGACGCGGTCGGCGCCGCCGGTGGAGAGCGTTGGACGGACGATGCAGGCTTTGGTCATCGGGTTGGGTTGTTGGGGCGGCGGGATGAGCGCGACAAGTTCCTGCAGGAGCCACACGCCGTCGAGTTCCAGGTGCGGCGTCCGTCAGGCTGCGGGCGCTCCATGGCGGCGATGCCCTCCCGTGAAAATGCGCCTTATCCTGGAGTGACCTCAGGAGACATCAACACGCCCACCCTAAGGATAGCCCTTGCCGACGACAATGTACGCTGGCTCCGGCCGCTCATCGACCCTACTCGTCGCGTAGAACCTGCAGTTGGCATCCACCGCCCGTCCTTCCGACACCTCAACTGCCGACCCGTCGAAGGTGTTCCAGCCATGAAATGTCCATTTCCCCGGCGCGTCCACGTCCCAAAACTTCGGGTTGCGGAATCGATCGAGGAGGAACCGAAGCGAGTGCGGGGTCACTCCGAGCCATTCACAGAAAAGCTCCGAGTACTCCGGTGGCACCTGCTCGTGCCGTCGAACGAGCGCCGAACCTTGCTCCCGTGTCAGGCGCCCATGTCGAATCTCCCTCGTCGCGTGGTCCGTCACCTTGGAATACCCGTGCTTAAAGAGCTTCAACTGGTCATGGACATTCATGTAGTTGAAGCAGTCGACATGGTCGTAACAGTCGAAAGTTCGACCAAATGGCGCGGTCTGATAGCCATGTTCGCGCATCATCTGTTCGTGCTGCGCCTTGGGGTCCCATCGAACGTAGTTGCCAAGATAGAGGCCGAGCACGCCCACGGCATTGATCTCACGGTCATCGGGGTAGCGGTACTGCCAAACGTCTGCTTCCTCGAGAGTGTCGAATTGGGACAGCAGGTCGTCCGCTTCGCGGCCCATGAGATCGTGTTCCTTGCGGTACCGCCGCGTCATCTGGACTTCGTGCTCATGGGAGAACATCCCAACCTGCTCGAGGCCCTGATGCGCACCCCAGATGATCAACGGAACTCTGAAGCGGACGGCCGTCTGTACGGGGAACACCGTCTGCCCTGCCAGGCATGGCCAGTAGATGCTGCCCAGCTCCCGCAGGGTGGTTCGAGTCACCTTCCGCACTGAGACCGGGTTCACGTTCTGCACGAGGATGTCGCAGTTGAAGCGGATCCGAAGCTTCGCCAGGTTCCGGATGCCCAGCGGCGTGTTGAAGTACTTGTTGTAGGTGACCAGGAGGGGCTTTAGCTTCAGCCTCTCCTTGACGAGATGAAGAATATAGAAGGAATCGTTGGCACCCGTGACTGGAACGATGCAGTCATAGTTGCTTGCACCCCGGCTCCGATACTGCTGCACGATCGACTCGAGCTTGTGCCATCGCTCCGCCCAATCAAGCCGGTCCTTCTCCTCATGGACTCGACAACCGGAGCAGATCCCCTCATCGTCGAGGACGAGACCCAGTGGATGGTCCACGGTGTAGAGGCACCGTTTGCATCCGCCCGCGTTGGCTTGCTGGATCATCTTTCAGGGTCCACAGCGTATGCCGGCGGCCGCAGCGACGAGTCGGATGGACTCCGCTTCAGGGTCTGCACCGCGTGTTCGCTGTAGTTCAAGAAGTTCCCAACCGCGACCGCTGCCACGCGCGGTGACGCGAGAAGCGACGAGACCTGCGAGGGCTCGCTGATTCCGCCGAACGCGATCAGCCGCAGCTGTGCAAATGGCATCAGCTCGACAAGACGAGGGTCAAACGAGGCGCGTCGCCCTTCGTGAATGCAGTCGATCACGAGCGCCTCGGAGATCACACCCTCACCGAGGACGGCCAGATCGGCCTCCGCCAGGGCGCTCGAGTCGCGAGTGCGGTAGTCGTGCCATCGGATCTGCCCGTCGCCAGTTGAAAGCGGGAGCGACGCGATCATTGCCTGCGCGCCGACGAGCGCCGCCATCTCCCGAACAGCGCCCTGGTTCCCGTGCAGAGATGCATCGACGCAGAGCCGCTCGGCGCCCGACTGAATGACATTGCCTGCATCTTCCGCCGTGCGAATGCCTCCGCCATACGTCAACGGAGTGGACAGGCCGAGTGCTGCCAACTTCCGCAGCAACGAAAGGTCTGGGCCCAGCCCCTTCGCAGTCCGATCGATGGACAAGACAAGGATCTCATCAGTTCCCCAGCGGTCCAGATTCTCAGCGAGCCGCTCGGGACGCCCTAGCGGCAAGTAGCGTTGATAGCTGAACGACTGAACCGCCCAACCGTCCTTGACGGTGATGACCCCGATGAGCCGTTTCCTAAGCACGGCAGAGCTCCTCGATCACCCGCCGCAGCAATGCATTCCCGACATCCTGGCTCTTCTCTGGATGGAACTGGAGGCCGATGATCTTGTTCCTGCGAACCACCGAGGCAAATGAGTACTCCACCCTCGTCGTGCAGACCTTGAACTGCTGCGGCCCGTGGTACTTGTAGGCGTGATTGAAATAGAAGGTCTGACCGCTGATTCCCTCGAACAGTGGGTCGTCCGTGACGCGCGTGACGGTGTTCCAACCGATGTGCCACAACAACGGACCAAGCGGCACGATCTCGCCAGGTATGAGCCCCAGCCCCGGGGTGAAGCCGCCCTCATATGAGCCCTCCGTCAGCAGCTGCATGCCGAGGCAGATCCCGACGATCGGCCTTTTTTTGCTTGCGCGTTCCACGAGATAGCGATCAAGCCCCTTTCTCTTGAGCGCCTCCATCGCGGGACGGAACGCGCCAACACCCGGGAGGAGGAGGAGATCGCACGGCGAGAGGACCGCCGGGTCATCACTCACGCGGCAGCGAACGCCGATCTTCTGCAGGGACTGGTGGACGGAGCTGTGGTTGCCAACGCCGTAGTCGACGAGGCCGACTGCCACCCGCGTCACAGGCCCATCCCCACCTTGAACCGTCGCCGGATTGCTCCATCCGCGTCCACATTGAAAAGTTTTTGATTCGCCGCCGCCCGAACCTGGTCCCAGAACTGCACCACCGACACGCCGATGTATTCACAAAACGTCTCGATGTACCGCGCAGAGCAGGCGCCATCGTAACGCTCGACCAGTTCGATGGCGCGCTCACGAGACATCCGGCCGTACCGTATCTCCTCGCTCACAATCTCAGTGACCTTCCCGAACCCGAACTTGTAGTACTTGATCATCTGGTTCATCAGATGCCAGTCCTCGTCGAGGTTGCTCGTGCCATTCAGGTCACCAGTGTTCTCAGGCAGGTCGTCGCGCAGTGACAAGCCATATGTGGAGGAGATTCCCGCATTTTCGAAGAGCGACCAATTCTTCAGGTACCACCCCAGGAAGATGATTTGGATGTCGCTCGCATTGAACTCGGCATGCTCCGGGTAGATGTACGGGATGAGCTCGTTCGGCTCGTACCCGAGGTCGCGCATCCATTGGTGTCCGCTGGAGAGCGTGTTCGAATACCGCAGGTTGTTGCCGTCCCAGCCTGCGCTTCCGCTCGTCTTCAGGTCGCCTACCTGCAGCGCAGGATTCTCGCCCCAGAAGACGATGGGAATGCCATAGCGAATGGCCGCCTGCGGCACGGAGCTAAACAACGCCAGCTCCGAGGAGCGCGCCCAGTTCGTAAATTTGAAGAACGACTCGCGCATCAGGAGACGCCACGTCTCCGGCGCCGGCGCGGATACCACCACATCGAACCCGAGATTGATCAGGTTCGAGATGTTCATGACGCCGTTTTTTGAAACCTGCTGCGGCGGAAAGCTCAGGCACACGAGAAGCGGCCGGAGCTTGAGCTTGTCCCGCACCCAGAGTGCCTGCCGCGTGCTGTCCTTGCCTCCGCTCACACCGATGATGCAGTCGAACGACCGCTTCGCCTTCTTCGGCCGAGCGGCGAGGTACTCCGTGAGTTGTTCGAAGCGCTCCTCCCAATCGACCGCATCCAAGCTGCGCGCGTAGTTGCACGCCGGGCACACGCCACGCTCGTCGAACACCGTGTTCGGCCTCGTGTCCGGCTGCAGACATGTCGCGCAGTATCTCATCTGACGGTTCGCATCTCCTGGCTTACGGCGTGGCGGGCGTTACCGACAAAGGAGCGAGGCCACGACAGCGTGCTCCGCCCGAAGCAGCGGTATCCCCCCGAGAATGGGGTATGCGAGCCCGGCATCATCCGAGACAAACGCGTCGCCGTTCTCCCGCAGCGAAGTGTCGGTTACCGGACAACGCCAGAGCGTTGTCGCCGCTGGGTCATCCACTTGCC
Organism: Deltaproteobacteria bacterium; assembly: GCA_020850995.1. Taxonomy (GTDB): domain Bacteria; phylum Myxococcota; class UBA727; order UBA727; family VGSZ01; genus JACOUT01. The sequence continues at coordinate 40,558 of JADZDP010000158.1, read as the reverse complement.
GCTTCTTGAGAACCAAGACGCCGCTCGGGTTCATCGGGTTCGGTGTCACTGGCAGTGGGCGATGGTCAAGGACTTCCACGTCGCAGGCAATTGCGGCGTCCCGAAGCCCCTTCACGTAGCCGTGGTGCAGCATCCGCCCCTGTGCCGCCTCGCCCGCCAGCTCGTACGCCGGCTCCACCAATACGACATACCGCCGCGCTACCCGAACGAGCTCCTCGATTGCCTCGCGCTCCTTGCCGCCATTCGGCTCAAGTGAGTGCGACGTGTACACCACGTCGATGCTGTTCGAAGCCATCGGCAGCCTGAACAAGTCCGCGACGAACAGTTGCCCACACACGTCGGATTCCTTCAGCCACTCGTTCGCGACTTTGATCCGCGACCAGCTGATGTCGAAGCCATATGCGACTGGCTCCAACTTCCCCAGTTCGCGAAGAACGCCTGCAAGCGTCGTCGCCTCTCCACAACCGACCTCGAGTAGAGACGAACCCTGCTGCATGAGCGGCTTGACGATGCCCGCCATTTGGCGACACCAATCCCGGTTGAAAGCGGGGTCGTTCCTTGCTCGCGCGACGTAGGTCCCCGCCTGTAGGTCATAGGCGATCAGCGTCGCTACGGTCGAGTTCACAGACTCGCCCGCTGCGTCAAGATTTGCCCTGGCGTAGGCCATCGCGTTCTCGCCGGACCTGTAGGCGCTTCGCATCCCACGAATCAGCTCAGCCAGGAGATTCTTGTCGCTCTTCATCCGCCGTACCTCACACAACCCAAGCGGGTGTGGACCCAAGCGGCTCGCGTCCTTGTCGTTGCCACCTGCACACATCACGACACCTGCAGCACCGTCCCGCTCAGGAGATGGGCGCGAAGCGGCCGCCCGCTCACGCGGGACGCAAGAGCAACACGCTCGGAGATATCGTCCGCCTCGAACGGCATGAACTTGCGGGGAGCCCGCTGAACACGGCCCACACGGCTGCCCGCTTCACCGAGCAAGGTCTTCGTCTTCACGCCAGCTGCATGCGCGCCTGCGAGGGCTCGAACGGTCAGGTCGTCAAATCGGGGCGTTCCGGCGGATTTCTCGATTCTCTCGAGGGCGTCGACGACACCGCTGAAGGCGCGGCGCGGGTCCTGGCCCTGCTCGCCAAGTTGAATGATGATCGACGCAGCACGCCGGAGCCGCTCAGGATCCGTCGGATCGTCCTCAATTGCGCGCTCCGTGGAAACGCCGACGATCTCCTCGAGCACATCGTAACTCGCAGCGCGGCGGCCGAACATCGTCGCAACCCAGGCCTCACGGTCCCCTACGGCCTCGGGCACGTAGTTGATGACCGACGCACCTGCCAGATGCGCCTCGACCGCCGTCGTACATCCGTTGTGAACGACAACCGCGGCGCTGCGCAACCACGGAATCACGCCGCCCCGATGTATGACCCGGACGTTCGAAATCCCGGCGAGGAGCCGGCGGTACGCGTCATGATCCTCGATCGGGTGCGGGCGGACGACGAACATGACTTTCGGATACCGAGCAGCCAGGCGGTGAACGCCCTCGACAATGAGTCCGAATGTCTCGAGGGCTCGCCGCCAGTTTGTCACGAACGCCATGCGCGACGATTCGTTCTCCGGTCTGTACCCGTCCCTTCGGTTGAACAGCCCTGCGATCCCGGTGATGTAGTTCGCCAAGCCGAAGTTCGTGTTTACGAGAACGTAGCGCCCAAACTCGTCGCGTAGGCGCCCCGCCGACTCCTCGTAGATACTCGAGTAAGGCGCACGGCAGAGGTCGAATCGGGGATGGCCTGTCGGGATGACCTCCGCGCGAGGGCGCTGTCCACGGTATGCCGCAGCCTGAAAGGTTCCCCATGTGCAGATGACATCGTCCCCGGTAAGAACAGTGGGGTCGACGCGGACGTTTAGTTGCTCGGCCCACTCCCGCTCGTCGCCGTGGAAGACGGCGCCCTCCTCGTCGAGGAAGCCGACGGCGAATCCAGCGTCCTTCATGCGATGAAGGCGCGTGTAGTCGTCTTTTCCCTCGGTGCGGGTCTTGATGTGCTGCCCCACCCAGACCCCGCCCCGGATTGGCCCCACGAGCTTCGGCCCGAGATCTTGGCGGAATAGCAGGAACCGACGCTCCGGTGAAGCCAGCAACGCCGCAAGCACGAGCTTGTAATCGAGCTCGCGCGTAGAGGCCTCGATCGGCATCAAATAGGTTCTCACGCGGCTCATCGCACCCTCCCCGTCATCGTCCGTGAAGAACAGCAAATGGCCCGCGGGCCTGAATCGCATCGTCGGGGCGGCCTTCGGCGGCCGCCTTGCCATCCTGAATCAAGACGACGCGATCGAAAGTGGAAGTCGTGGAAAGCCGGTGGGCGATTGACACGACGGTCCGGTCGCGCAGCTCGTGACGGAGGGCGACAAAGAATGCGGCCTCGGTCGCTCCATCGAGAGCGCTTGTTGCTTCATCGAGGACCAAGAGCAACGGCCTGCGATAGAGCGCGCGCGCGATCCCGAGGCGCTGCCGTTGCCCACCCGAAAGGCGAACGCCGCGCTCGCCGACAACCGCGTCGTAGGAACCCGGAAGCTCCCGGCTCACAAAATCGTGGACCTGAGCGATCCGCGCTGCCTCCTCGACGCGAGCTTGATCAATCTCAGCGTCGGGGACACCGAACGCAATGTTCCGCCGGACACTGTCGTCGGCGAGGAAGATCTGCTGCGGCACATAGCCGACGTTTCTCTGCCAAGCGCGCGCATCGGCCACCTCAATGCCATCGATGAACAGACCACCACTCGTCGGCTCCAAAAGGCCGAGGATGAGGTCGACAAGGGTGGTCTTTCCCGAACCGGTGGGTCCTACAAGCGCAATCCACTCGCCCTTGCGGACCCGCAAGTTCACTCCCGCGAGTGCATCGCGGTCCGCTGACGGGTAGCAGTAGGACAGGCTGCGGAGCTCCATGGTCGACGAAAACGCCATCGGCGGCGAGCGACGGTCGTCGCCCACGTTGGCCGCGAGGCTTGTTTCCATGCCACGGGCAAGCGTGGCGAGCGCAGCGAGGTTGAAGCGGACCGTCGTCACCCCGGTGAAGACGACCTGGATTGCAGGGAGAAGGCGATACGCAGCGAATGCGTAGAGTCCGAGAACCGGAAGCGCGGCCTGCAAAGGACGCCCGGCCCACAGGAGCCAGAGCACGATGACGAGCACCCCTCCAAAGGCCAGGGTTTCGAGGGCGAAACGCGGGAGACCTCCAATGATGGAGTATTTCGACCACCGATCTGCATAAATCTCCGACGGTCGGGCGTAGCTATCGAGCAGCGTACGTTCAAGCCCAAGCAGCTTCAGCTCCTTGATGCCTGCGAGGATCTCGGTTGCGATCTTGTAACGGGCCGCGTTGGAGTCGACGCGCTCCTGTCCGAGCCTGCCAAGCATGCGGCGCGCCGCCATGTAGATGCCGCCGTAGACTCCGCCGAACCCGAGCGTCACACCGATCGCCATGACCGGATCAACCAGCACAAGCGAAAGCCCGACGAGCACGATCAAGAACAGGCGCGCGCAGAGCTGCAGACCCTGTACCACGATACCTGTGACGACCTGCTGCACTTCCGACAGCAGGTTCTTGGCGAGATCGGACGAGTTGTTCTGAACGAAGAACGTATACGGCCGATGCAAGTAGCTCTCGAGCAGACGGACGGACAGCGTATGGTTCCGCATCCACGAGAAGCGCAACAGCGCGTAGGTCGTGAACGCCTGTGTGACGTTGCCCAGCGTCACGGTAACGAGGACGACGACCCCGACGAGGAAGAAGAATCCTTCGCGCGTCTCTGTCCCTGCCATCGCGTATGCGCTCGATAGCGACTTGCTTTTCTCAATCGCGTTCGGGTCGGCGAGCAAACCCAGGAACGGGATGATTGAGGCCACACCGGCCGCCTCGAGCACGCCTGTTGCCAGAACCGGCGGGAGCAGGAGCGCCAACTGTCGTCGCTCACTGGCGCTGAGTATACGCAGCATGGTTGCGACAACCCCGCCGAGACCCAGCGGACGCGGCGGCTGCAGGGGCGCCGAGCTCAAGGCGACCACTCCGAGAGCACCCTATGCGACCGCGACCCGGCCCGTGGAGAAGCTCTTTGTTCAGACGGCATATTGTCCTGCTCGGTAGCGTGCTGCGTGCGTCCGCATGAACTCGACGGTCCGCTCCAAGCCCTGCTCGAGCGTCACCTGAGGCTTCCAGCCCAGGAGACGCCCTGCCCTGCTCGCATCGGCGACAAGCCGCTCGACCTCGGAACCCTCTCGCCGCTCCCGCTCGCGTTCCCGCGCGATCCGGAGCTCCTTGCCGAGGATCTGCCCGATCATGGGAACGAGATCCCCGACCGACACCTCACGACCCGTGCCGAGTTGAATCGTCTCTCCGTCGATGCCCGGAGCGGTCGCCGCGGCCATGTACCCATCAACGGTGTTCGACACGTAGTTCATGTCGCGCGTCGGCGCGGTGTTCCCGAGCCTCACCTGATCGCCGGCCAACGCCTGAGTGATGATCGTCGGAACAACTGCCCGTGCGGACTGTCGCGGCCCGAAGGTATTGAACGGCCGCAGCGTGACAACGGGGACGCCGAACGAGAGATGAAACGACTCTGCAATCTTGTCGGCGGCAATCTTCGTAGCCGAGTAAGGGGACTGCGCTTGCAGTGGATGGGCCTCCGTGATCGGGACAGTGCGCGCGGTCCCGTACACTTCGCTCGTCGATGTCACGATGACCCTCTTGGTCCCAAGAGATCGCGCGCCATGGAGAACGTGCAGGGTGCCTTCGACGTTGGTGCGAACGTATGACTTTGGTGCGCGGTAGGAGTACGGAATCGCTATAAGGGCGGCGAGATGGAACACCACCTCGCAGCCAGACATCGCTTCTCGCACGCTTTCGCCGTCGAGGATGTCGCCGGCAAGAACCTCCATGTTCCCTGCGTGGGGCGACTCGTCGAGCCATCCCCAGGAGCCCAGCGCGTTGTAGTGCACCATGGCGCGCACCTTGGCACCATCAACAACAAGCCGCTCGGCGAGGTGGCTCCCGATGAACCCTCCCGCGCCGGTGACCAAAACCTGTGCTCCTCGAAGGCTCATGTCACTTCCTCAAGGCGAAAGACCAGGACCGGGTGGAGTGCGCTCGATTCGCTGCGTCAGCAGTTCCTGATCAACCATCCCGTCGAGCCAAGGGACCTGATCGGCCATGGCAGCAAGCATCCGAGCATCCGCCTTGGTGCCCGCATGGAACCCATCGAGAAATTCCTCGTCGGTGCATCCGACCGACTCGCACGATGTGAAGTCGAAGACCTTGAACCCGTGCCGGGCGAAGATCGGGGTGATGACCGGTGAAATCTTGTCCACATACGAATGCTTTCCCGTCGCTCGCAGCCGACGTTCGACCGACGGGGCGAACGGTGGCAAGTAGGCAACGACCTCAAGGCCCCGCTCCCGCGCCTCACGCAGCAACAACTCGAGTTCCTTGAGCGCTGCCTCGTCCACGTCTGAACCGAACTCGAAGCGACGGCGCCCCTCTGCAATTCGGGAGAAGCTTTCTCGAAAATCGAAATCGCGTTCCCCATTGGGGTCTCGGAGTCGATCCGCGTACACCATGCTCCCATCCCAGCGAAAACCGTTGCCGCGCGTCCTCGCATTGACGCCGAGGTGGGGAGCGCCTCCGATCAATGACGCCATCGACAACTTCCCGTGGATGAGGTCGGGCCAGGCGAACCGCGCGGTACGTTGAATGGCATTGAGAAGGTCGCTGACGCCGGCCGAGATCTCGCGCTCGTACAGCGGGTTGTCGACGGCACTGGGCCACGCAGCGTTGAAGCTCCACTGATCGATTCCGAGGAGAACGTACTTCGGGTGACGTCCATCGAAGTGACGCATCGCGCGGCGGATTTCGTAGAGCCGCTCAATGAGGAGGCCGCCGTTGTAGAAGCGCCGCGAGCCATCGACGAAGAGGCCGCTCTCGAACTCGAGGACGCGCGAGCTTCCGATCGTCACGAGGTCGGGCTTCCGGAGCTCGATGCCAACGAGTTTGTATCGTGCGTCGGGATTCGTGTAGGCGGCCCCATAAAGGGCGTCGAGCGGTCCATCGAAGTGCAGGCGTGCGATCTCGTCGGCACTGAGACTCTCCCGCGATGCGACGAGGACAAACGCGGGAAACCCAAATCCGACTAAAAATGGAGTGAGGAAGACGGTCAGTTTTGCGAAGAACCGCTGCAAGGATTCAGAACTGGAAGTAGATGAACTGCTGCTCTCCGTACCAGCCAAGCAGCGCGATGGCGGCGCCCGCCCCGTAGTACAGGCCCCAGCGCGGGAGGGCACGCAACCGACCAAGCAACACGGCAATGTCAGCGCCGGCGCGGTTCGCACGCTGATCGACGAGGAGAATCACCAAGACCCCGCCGGCGGCGACCACAAGCTTGTACCAATCGAGATCTGCGCGATCGAGCGCGCGCAAGATGCCGGCCGGATGAAGGACGGCGCTTGCATCGCGGCAGAGGCCCGAGATGACACGGAATGCCTCATCTATGGAGGAGGCACGAAAGAAGATCCACGAAAACGAGATCAACCCAAAGGTCACGAGCAATCGCGCCAGCGACTTCCCGCGCTCGGCACCCATCGCGCGCTCCATAATAAGATACGCGCCGTTGAGGGCACCCCAGCAGACAAATGTCCAGTTCGCACCATGCCAGAGCCCGCTGACAACGAAGGTCGCCATGAGGTTGAACCGGTGCCGCCAGGCGCAGACGCGGTTGCCACCAAGCGGGAAGTACAAATAGTCACGAAACCAGGAAGAAAGAGAGATGTGCCATCGCGACCAAAACTCACTGACGCTGCGTGCGAGGTAAGGCTGGCGGAAGTTGGTCATGAGGTCGATGCCCATGATCCGAGCCGCGCCAATCGCGATGTCCGAGTATCCCGAGAAGTCCGCGTAGATCTGAAAGGCGAAGGCGACCGTCGCAAGCACGAGGACCGGGCCTGGCCAAGAGTCGGGGTTCGCGTACACGACGTCCACGACATGCGCGAGGCGATCGGCCACGACGACCTTCTTGAAGAAGCCCCAGAGCATGAGGCGAAGGCCTTCTGTCGCACGAACCGGATCGAACCGGTGCCGCTCCCGCAGTTGGTGGATGATGTTCTGCGGCCGCTCGATCGGACCTGCGACAAGCTGCGGATAGAAGAGGACATATAGCGCGTAGACCGCGAAGTTGCGTTCTGCCCGCACGTTTCCACGATAAACTTCTATAGTATAACTCATCGCCTGAAACGTGTGGAACGACAATCCAATTGGAAGGATAATATCCCAGCGTGCCATCGTCACCGGCAGGTCTAACGCACGCCCAAACGCGTTCGCATTGTCGATGAAGAAGTTGCAGTACTTGAAAACCGCCAGCGCACCGATGTTCGCAACCAGGCTAGCGATCAGCGCGAATCGACGACGCCTCCCCTCGCTCCTCTCGATAACCAGGCCCGCGAAGTAGTCGACAATGATCGTGGCGTAGATGATCAGGATGTACCGCGGGATGAACGCCATGTAGAAGGTGCTGCTCGCCACCAGGAGCAGCACCCAGCGCAGCCGCAGCGGCACAGCGAAGTAGAGCGCCGTGACGATGGGAAAAAAGACCAGAAACTCGAAGCTATTGAAGAGCATCCGCGGCTTAAGACATTGGAACGCGCTTAGTCGAGGCGCCCCTTGTCGAAGTCTTCTTGGGCACGCTCGTAGTCCTCAAGCCGCCCGATATCCAACCAGTACTCCCGAATCGGGAAGGTGACCACCTTCCCCCCGCCCGCAATCACCCGCTCGATGATTTGTGGCATGTCGATCCGGACGCCCTGCGGGACCGTCCGCTGCACTGCCGACTCGACCAGGTAGATCCCGGCGTTTACGAGAAAACCCACCGTCGGCTTCTCGCGAAGCGCACGGACCTCAGTGCCATCTCGCTCGACGACACCGTAGGGGATGCAGACTTCGTAGTTCCGGACGGCGATGGTCGCGTCCGCCGACTGTTCGCGATGAAAGGAGACCAACGCCCGGTAGTCGACTCGGGTGAGGATATCGCCGTTCATCACCAGGAGCGGGCGGCTTCCCGAGTCCACGAGGCTGAGCGCGCCACCTGTCCCCAGCGGTTGTGTCTCGGTCACATAGCGAACATCGACGCCGAACGCGCTCCCATCTCCGAAGTGCGACTCAATTTGCTCCGCTTGATAGTGCGTGGTCAGGCTCACATCGCGGATGCCGGCGGCCGCGAGGTCAGAAACGATGTGCTCGAGCAGGGGTTTTCCGCCAATCGGCAACATCGGCTTTGGCGTGGCGTCGGTGAGTGGCCGGAGCCTTGTTCCAAATCCTCCGGCCATCACAATGGCGTGGACCGCCTCGTCCTCACCTTCGAGGTCGGCGCGGAGCAGGAGGCCTTGAAGCTCCCCGTCCGCGTCAACGATCGGCAGCTGGTTGACTGGATTCTCGCGGCTGCGCATCAAGGCGCGGATTTCCTCTCGGAGCGTCGTCGGGCTGGCGACGATCGGAGTTCGGTTCGCCGCGTCGAGCACTGGCACGTCAAGCCCGCAACCGCGGAGAATCCAGCGGCGCACGTCCCCGTCGGTGAGGATTGCGACCAGCTCGGAGCGGTCGCCGACGAGAATCGCAACGCCGAATCCAGCCTTATCGAGAATCTCGACAGCCTTTCGCAGCGTTGCGCCTGACGGGACCTTCGTCCTCACCGCGCGCGCGGCGCACCGCTCAAGCTCCTTCTCCGAGAGTCTCAACGTGCACCCACCGGGCCGATATCAGACCAGATGATCTCCTCATCAAGCTTCAGCGGCCTCTGAAGCACTCGACCCACAATGTATCCGAGCTCGTTCGGCCCGATGCCGTTGCCGGGACGCTTGAACTCCAGGTCAGCGGCTTTCAGTACCGTGCCCACCGGCAGCGCTCGGGCCGCGACGGCGCGCCGCCGGAACTTCAGGCGCTTCTCCATCTCCGCCTGCGAGACAATTCGCATTGGCGATCCAAGGGCGGAATGGACGAACCGCCCTTCTTGCACGAGCCGCCGCATCTCCGCCGGGTCCGCCGACATATGGTGATCCCACCCGTCGAGCTCCTTGTTGATCGTGAAGTGCTTCTCGATGATGCACGCGCCGAGCGCCACCGCCCCCACCGCGGCCGCTGAGCCGAGCGAGTGATCGCTGAAACCGACCGGAACACCAAACGTCGTCGCGAGAGTCGTGATGTTCTTGAGGTTCAGGAGTTCCGGAGGCGTCGGGTACACGGCCACACAATGCAGCAGGACGACGTCCGCGTTGCCACCGCGGCGGATAGCCGCGAGCGCGTCCTCGACCTCACCCAGAGTCGCCATCCCGGTGGAGAGAATGATGGGCGCTCCCTTGCTGCCCACGTACTCCAAGAGCGGCAGGTGGGTCACGTCCATCGACGCAATCTTGAGCGCTGGAGCTCCCACTTGGAGAACCAGATCCACCTCGCCGCGAGAGAAGACGCTCGACATGAAGTCGATGCCGATTTTCTGGCAGTAGTCGGAAATCTCCGTGTGCTGCTGCGGCGTAAACTCATAGCGCTCAACCATTTCACGAAGGCTGCCGAAGTGTCTCTTCGTATCTGAATAGGAACTGTTCCTCTCGAATTCTGCCTCGCAGATAAGCGAGCTCCGCGTCCACGACTGGAACTTGACGGCGTCCGCGCCCGCTTCACAGGCTGCATCGATGATCGTCCGACAGAGCTGCATGTCGCCGTTGTGATTCGAACCGATCTCGGCGATCACGTACGGGGCGTGCTCCGGCCCGATAGAACGTCCACCGAACTTCACGCCTGCCGCCACAGTGCCTCCAACTCCACACAAGCCACTTCTTTCCACCAAGGGAGCGCCTCTCCCTCCTTGACGAGCCGGTTGACCGCGGCGACGTAGCGCGCTGCGTGCTTGTCGACGCCCATCCACGTGCGAAACGCAGCCACGTCCGCTTGCCGCCGACGGAGCAGCTCGCCGCGTTCCGTCGGCGGCGCATCGCGAGCTACCGCTGCGAGTAGGTTTTCGACGACCACTGCTCGCGCCCGAATGCAGTTGGCGTCATAGCAGCGGCTCGCACCAATGAAGCTATTCCGGTGCTGGCGGTATCTCGTCCCAATCGCGTGAGAGTGCGCAAATGGCACTCCGCGAAGCCACGCCCCGAGCGCAATGAACCAGTCCACGACGACTGTCGGTGACGGCACTGGAATCAGCTCGCGCAACACTGTCGCGGCAAACGCGGAATTCGAGCCCCCGAGGATGTTCGCGGCGGGGAGAAGATCGTCGTGACGAACAACGTCACGGCCCTGGGTCACTTCAAGGGCGCACCCATCTTCGTCGACGAGGGCAAGCGAGCACGACGACACGGCCGCGCCAGCCGCGTGAGCGTCGATGGCTAGCTCGACGCGACTTGGTTCAAGGATGTCGTCCGAGTCAGCCATGATGATCACGTCCGCACGCTCGACGGCAGAGCCCCAGAGACTGCTCCGCACGTCGGCGATCGTGCCTCCAGATGCCGGAACGGTGGCCGACGGAGCGTTGTTCGGCCACAGCGCCGGGGCGCCGACACCGTCGAGCGCAACGAGCAGCCCGAACCCGGAGACCGACTGTCGGTTGACGGAGGCCACAAATTCGCTCCAATAGCGTTCGGACGAAGGATGGAGAGCGGTGCAAACGAGCGCCTTCACGAGACCGCGACCGCCTGGCGCTCAGAGCGCATCGCGCGTTCGTGGAGCATCTCTTGGAGCGCTGCGAACGACATCGATCCTGAAGGCACCTTGACCGTCGCTTGGGCGTCGAGCCGGCGGGCGGGGAGTAGGTCCTTGGCCACCTCGAGGATTGCCGTCAGCCCGACCCGGCGCCCACCGAGCCGTCTGAACACTTCACTTGCAAACGAGAGGTCATCGGACGTGTCGACGGTCAGGCTCAACTCCGGTTGCCGGTGGCCTGCGGCGTCGGGTTCATGGACCAGGCAGCGGTTGGCATCGGGGGCGAATGCGTAGAGCATCAAATATTCGCTCTCGTTCGGGTCGGCCATTGCTGCATGAAGGCGCTGCATCATCGGCACCGACATTACCTCGACCGTCGCGCCCAACGGCAACGGCTGGGTGCGCCCGTAGTCGGCACCGCGCTTCACGACATCCCGGATGAGCGCAGATGCGTAGTCCGGGTCGGAGAACGGATTATCTCCAGTCACGCGGACGACATAGTCCGCGTTGAGCTCGGCCGCGGCGTCGAGGAACCGCGAGAGCATGTCCTGCTCCTCGCCCCGCGTCGTCCGATGGCCCCACCTCCGCGCGTGATCACAGAGCTCGTCATCGACTCCCCGCTTCGTTGTACAGAGTGCCACCTCATTGACGCCGGCCATCTGTGAGGCGACGTCAAGCACCCGGCGAGCGAGCGGGACACCCGCGACATCGACGATCGCCTTGCGGGGCAACCGTTTCGAATCCAATCGGGACGCAACTGCGGCAAGAACGCGGGCCATCGCGGGGTCACAAGCTCCAGTGGCTCTGGCCTTGAGGGACACCGGGCGGGTCGATCATGCTCTTCACGTCGACAACGACCACGGACTTCTTCACCCGGGTGAGCAGTTCTCCAACCGGCATCGTTCTGTGCGCATCGTGCGGGACCGCCACGACGCTCCCATCGAGGTCGGTCAGGATGGCCAAATAGCGACTGCTCGTCATCAGTGCCTGGCCCATCGGTCGCTTGAATGCGGCAACGATGTCGAAAGGGGCCACAGTGCTCGCCGATGTCTTTGCGTAGACCGGGCGTGGACCGGACGCGACCGCAAACGCGATATCCGTCGCGCTGCAATCAGATGCGCGTGGTACGTGGCGACGCACACAAAAGCGATAAACGCCCAGAACAGGCGGAAACGCATGCCCTGGTGAGTGAAGCCGTACCAGAATATGGGGACCAGAAAGAGCCAGTCGGCGGGCCGCAGCAAGCGCAGGGCTCGCCAGAGAAAGACCAAGAGTAGCGCAAGGCCGACGACGCCGTAGGAGAAGAGGGTCGTCGCCCAAGAAGAGTGCAACTCCCCACCAAAATCGCCGTGTCGGTCATGGCCAACCTCACCGGCACCAAGCACAAGGTATTCCGGGTGCATTTCGATTCGGCTGTAACCGCGACCCTCAAGCGTGTCGTCACCCTGCTCCCCGAGGTCCGTCATGCGAAGGACCAACTTGTCGACCAGCGCTGCGGGGTCCCTCGCTTGCGTCGCGAGCAGCATTACCAAAGCTGTCACCGCAAGCAGGACTGGCTTCCGAATGGCAGCGACAAAAGCCACCACGACTGTCCCGATAATCGCGGCCTTTGACAACGAGAGCGCTGCCAGCAACGCGGTGATTGCTAGTGAAGACCCCGCGAGCCACACTGGCACCCGTGCTCGCTGAAACCCGAAGGCGACGAGCGTAGCGCAAAGAAGCGCGTAATAGCCAAGCTGATTCGGATTATTGAAGAACAGCTTCTCGCGGAACCCCCCTGCTCCGCCGCGTGCGGCAAAGAGCGCAAACTGAAGCAGTAGTGCGGCCACTGTCGACCAGATGGTGACAAGAATGAACCGATTCTTGTTCACGACATAGAGCACCACACAGGATGCAAACACCAACGCGTTAAACAAGTAGAACGCAGCGAAGCCGAGCGCGCCAACTTTCGTGATCTCATGGTCGATGAGGAGCACGCCCCAAACCAGATTCGCAAACGCTGCGTACCCTGCGAACATGAAAAGTGCTGCGATGGCTGCCTTCAGGGGGTCCGGAATCGCCGGAATGCCTCGCGGCATTGCGAGCGGCAGAATCAGCAACATGAGGTAGTCCGAGGGCTGCGGCATTCCGCTCTTGACAACGTAATATGGCATCAAGATGACGACGAGCCCCCAGACCGCAAGCTCGGGCGTACGGAACGCGGCAATAATCTCGTCCAGCCAAGAACTCCCGGGTTCGCTTCTCGATGATATTGCAGGCCGGTACGTCATCCTAGAAGCGTTACCGTTGGCTCGGGCCGCTCGACCCGTATCTCATTACCTGTGATGCTTCCCATCGCCGGAGTAGGTTCGGCAAGGCGGGACCCGAACCTGAGCGCCGCACGCGAGCGCTCGTGTGACCGTGGCGAGGCGGTCGATTGCGCTTGAGCACTCGCCCTCCGAGGAAAAGGCTGGTCGGCGAGGAAATCGTGCCGAAGCCGAAGAAGGCCCCAACCGGGAAGAGGCGCGGCCCTACGCGCCTGGCGATGAGCCCCGAGCGCGCCAAGCTCGTCGACGAGCTGGTCCGGAAGCTCAGACACGAGGCCGCGGAGCGCGTCGGCCCGAACGCGACGTTCGAGCAACAGAGCGACGCGAGCTTTGCGGTCATGCGGGACGTTCTCGATCGGGCCGAGGAGGTGCGCGTGTAGGAGCTCGTGACCGACGCGGAGGAGGTCGACGTCGACGGCAAGAAGTTCCGCCGCCTCGAGCAGGCTTCGTCCGGAACGTACTTCGGGCGCTTCGGCGCGTACCTCGTCGATGAAGCGCTCCACCGCGAGGCCGGCGTGCGTAACGGGCCGACGCTCAAACCGATCAAGCTTCGCGTCGACATCGTCGAGCGCATGCTGCCAGACATGGCGCGCGTCGTCGGTGCGCTCAGTGCGGACGACAACAGCCGCGCCCTCCATCGGACGCTGCGCACCGTGGGCTGCGTGCCTCCCGGCCGCGCGTTCTTGCAGGACCACGTCATGCGCATGGGCGCCGAGATCGCCGATCCCGCGGCCGAGCTCGAGGCGGCAGCACGCGACACGACTGCGTCGCCGGGCGGCACCGCGTCGACTCGCTACGGCCTCGGCCGGATGTCGGTGCGGATGGCGGAACCGCGCGAAGGCGCCCCGTGCAGCCGCTGGGAGCCGTACCAGGGCGCACCGCCGCCGCAGATGCAGGACCACTACCGCAAGGCGTGGGTTGGGAGTGTGACCGCCTACGATGAGCGCGGCGAGGAGTTGGCGACGTGGCGGTGCGCTGTAGGGGCAAACGTCGATCCTGCCCAGCTCGCGGATCGCATCGCTGCCGGCGTCGCCTGGCTCCTCGACGACCGCACCGACGTGCTGCTGCACTGCGTGCAGGATGTCGCTCCCGCGCGGCGCGCGTTGCCCGAAGCGCTCGGTCGCCGCGTGCCCGACGTGGAGGTCGTCGAGCTCGGCGCCTTCGACCACTTGGCGAGGTACCTCGACGCGGTCGTCGACGCCTGCGACCCACAGGACGAGCACGAGATGAAGGCCTGGTACCGAAGCGTCCACCTTGACGACGACAACAACGGCATCGACCGCATCCAACAGAACCTGCGCAGGCAACCCAAGCGCCTCCCCGCTGATGCCGAGAACGCGCGGAACGCGATGGCCGCCGCGCTGCGCTACATGCGGCAGCGCATGCGCAAGATGCGCTACGCGTCCTTCTAACGTCAGCGCCTCCCGATCGGCAGCGACGCCACGGAGAGGCCTGCTGGCAGATGCAGCAATGCGTGACTCTCCCGGGGCAGTCGTGCGCGCCGCACGGGCTGCGCCGCATCCTCGCCATCCCCGCTCCCGTCGTCTCCGAGCGATGGCAATCGGCATGGGCTCGTTACGCGTCGTTCCGTCGCGCGGAGGTCAGCATTGCGGCATGATCGGAATCGCGTCCACCTTGCCCAGCAAGCATCACACGCTCCAATACCGCACACCCGCCGGCACCCGCGCCGGCTCGAGCATGCTCTTCACGTCCACCACCGCCCCACCCTGCTTCACCCGCCCCACGAGCTCACCCACGGGCATCTCACGGTACGCGCGATGCGCCACCGCGACGACCAAGCCATCGAGCTCGCGCAGCCGGTCGAGCGGCACCAGCTCGACACCATACTCATGCTTCGCCTCGGCAGCGTCCGCATACGCGTCGGTCACTAGCGGCACGCAGCCAAACTGCTTGAGCTCCGCCACGATGTCGGGCACGCGCGAGTTGCGCAGGTCGGGCACGTCCTCCTTGAAGGTCAGCCCCAAGATGCCGATGCGCGCGCCCTTCACGTGCGCGTCGGCGTGCACCAACATCTTCACCAGGCGCTGCGCCACCCACGCGCCCATGCCGTCGTTGATGCGGCGCCCGGCCAAGATGACCTGCGGGTGATAGCCGAGCTGCTCGGCCATGGTGGTGAGGTAGTAGGGGTCCACGCCGATGCAGTGGCCACCCACCAGGCCCGGCGAGAACTTCAGGAAGTTCCACTTGGTGCCGGCGGCATCGAGCACGTCACGCGTGCGAATGCCGAGCTTCTCGAAGATCATCGCGAGCTCGTTCATGAGCGCGATGTTCAGGTCGCGCTGCGTGTTCTCGATGACCTTGGCGGCCTCGGCCACCTTGATGCTCCCCGCGCGATAGATGCCGGCGCTGATGATGGCCCCGTACGTTGACGCGACCCGATCGAGCGTGGCCGCGTCTTGCCCGCTCACGATCTTGGTAATGCGCTCGAGCGTGTGCTCTTTGTCGCCGGGGTTGATGCGCTCGGGCGAGTAGCCGAGCGTGAAGTCGACGCCGCAGGTGAGGCCCGAGACGCGCTCCAACACCGGGCCGCACGCATGCTCGGTGACGCCCGGGTACACGGTGGACTCGTAGACCACCACGGCGCCCTTGCCGAGCACGCGGCCCACGGTCTCGCTCGCCTTCACGAGGGGCGTCAGGTCCGGGCGCTTGGTCTCGTCCACCGGCGTGGGCACGGCGACGACGAAGAAGGTGCAGCCCTTGAGATCGTCGAGGCGCGCGGTCGCCTTGAGCCCCGCGCTCCTGAGCTCTGCCTCGCTGGTCTCGCCGGTGCGGTCGTGGCCACGGTTGAGCTCATCCACACGCGCAGCATTGATGTCGAAGCCCACGGTGCCGGGGAACTTGCGCGCGAAGGCGAGCGCCACGGGGAGGCCGACGTAGCCGAGGCCAATGACGGCGATCTTCTCAGTCATGATGATCGTTCTCCAGCAAGGCTCCGCCCATTTCGGTCCCGGCGCATGCCGCAGACCGACGGGAAAGCCCTGTTGTCGCCGCCCCTCACGGAACGGTCCTTCCTCGCCCGAGCGCCGCCTCGGCCTCGCTCGGGTCACTCACGAAACGCGCTCGGAAGCTTGCCTCTTTGACGACGCCCGGCAAGGGCGTCAGGCGGCCTGGTTCACGTGCTCCACGACGTCATCGGCGCGCAGCACGGTGCGCACGCCCCGGCCGAGCAGGGCGATCTGCACCACCAGGCGGCGCTGCCCATCGGGCCCCTGCTCGACCACGCCGCGGGCGCCGCGCAGCGGCCCCGCGCCCACCAGTACGTGCCGGCCGGGCACCAGGCGTTCAATGGGATCCAGCGCGCGTTCGGCGCCCACCACGATGCGCAGCGCCTCCACCTCGTGGTCGGGGATGGCGCGCGCGATGCGCGCGTCGCCGGGCAAGCGCCCCACCAGCTCCACCACGTGCTTGCAGCGCAACAGCTCCACGCGCGCGCGCGCGTCGAGCGCCATGCGCACGAACAGGTAGCCGGGGAAGAGCGGCCGTTCGGCCACCTTGATGCGATCGCTCCACGCGCGCCGCTCCACGCGCACCGGCAGGAACACCTCGTCGACGCGGGCCTGCAGCTCCGCTGCCGCCGAGCTCTCCGAGCGCGCGTGCACTGCCAGGGCGTGCCACGCGCTCACGTCGCTGGCCCCGCCGCCTTCTTGGTGCCGTCGTCGTCGCTGCCGTAATAGGCGCCGTACTTGTTGTAGTAGGAGTAATACGCGCCGGCGTAGCGCTTCGAGGTCACGTCGACCTCGTTCAAGATGGCGCCGAGCACGCGCGCCTTGGCGTCGGCGAGCGCCTTGAGCGCCGCCGCGGTGGCGTCTTTCCTGGTCTTGGCGCACTTGAGCACCAGCACCACGCCGTCGGTGAGGGCGCCCACGATGGCGGGATCGGTGACGGGGCCAAGGGGCGGCGCGTCGAAGATGACGCGGTCGTAGCGCTTGGCCAGCTCGGCCACCAGGTCCTTGAAGTGCTGCGACAAGAGCATCTCGGCGGGGTTCGGCGGCGGCGGCCCGCACACCAGCACGTCGAGCTTGTCGACCTCGGTCTTCTGCACCGTGGCCTCGAGCGTCGACTCGCCCACCAACAAGGTCGACACGCCGCGCTCGGCGCCGACGCCGAACACCTTGTGCAGGCGCGGCCGTCGCATGTCGGTGTCGACGATCAAGGTCTTCGAGCCCGTCTGCGACATGGTGATCGCGATGGACACCGCGGTGGTGGTCTTGCCCTCCTCGGGCCCCGGCGAGGTCACCACCAAGGTCTTGAGCGGGCGATCGGGGCTCATGAACACCAGGCTCGTGCGAATGAAGCGCGCGCACTCGGCCACGGCGCTGCGCGGGGAGCGCAGCACGAAGAGGTCGCGCTCCCTGCCCTCGATGGTCGGCTTGTCGCCGCCGCGCGCCCCGCCCGTGTCGATGTCGGGCAAGAGCCCCAAGAAGGGCAGCTTGAGTCGCTCCACGTCGATCTGGTTCTTCACCGTGGTGTCGAGCAGCTCGAGCAGGATGATGAGCGCCACGCCGAGCACGGCGCCAAGCAAGAGCGCCGCCAGCAGGTTGATGGTCAGGTTTGGCCGGAAGGGCGCCTTGGGCGCCAAGGCGCGGTCGAGCACGCGCACGTTGTTGTAGGGCAAGGCCGAGGTGATGTCGGCCTCCTTCATGCGGCTCGTCACCATGTCGAAGAGCTGCCCTTGGCTGTCCTTCTCGCGCTTGAGCCGATTGTACTCGAGCGCCAGCTTGTTGAGGCGCGCCTCTTTCTGGCGCTCCACGTCGAGCGCGGCGCGCAGGCCCACGATGCTCGCCTCGCGCGAGGCCTTCTGGCGCTCGAGCGAGGTCAACACGGCGTCGACCTCACGCTGCAGCTCGCTGCGCAGCGTGGCCATCTGCTCGTGCAACAGCTTCATGCGCGGGTGATCGGCCTGATAGCGCGCGGTCAGATCGACCTCGGTGGCGCGCAGCTCGATGAGCTTGGTCTTGAGCGAGTTGACCACGCCGGCGGCCTGGATCTCGGGCAGCGTGTCGACGAGCGCCGGGTCTTCGTGCACTTGCTTGAGCGCCGCCACGTTGAGGCTGTCGCGGATGGCGGCCGCCTCCTCCTCGGCGAGCTGCGAGTTGAACGCGGCGGCGCGTTGGCGCACCTCGTCGAGCTGGCTCTCCATGCTCGCGTTCAAGACGTCGTTCTCCTCCATGAACGCGATGAGCTTGTCCTCAGAGCCCTCGAGCTTGGCTTGCAGGTCGCGGTGCTGCGTGCCGAGCCAGCGGCTGGCGTCGCGGTTGCCCTCCACGCGCTTGTCGACGTTGATCTCGCGATAGGCGTCGACCACGGCGTTGGCGAGGTCGGCGGCGAAGGTCGCGTTGTCATCGACGACGACGATGCGCACCACGCTGGAGCGCCGGTCGGGCTCCACCGTGTAGCGCCCCACGGTCAAGTCGGCGGGGTCGAGCTCGGCGATGCGGCGCGCGCGCTCGGCCGGGTCGGTGAGCGCGGCCAGTCCGTTGTAGGCGTCGTTCTCGGGCAGGTGCAGCGCCACGGCGGCGGCGGCGGCCACGGCGCGGCTGCGCATGACCTCGTGCTCGGTCTGGTAGAAGCTGTCCGGCACCCAGCCGCCGGCGCCCATGTCGACCACCTCTTCCACGCCCGTGAGCAGCTTCGGCGTGCGCGTCTCGATGACCATCGACGCGGCGGCGCGGAACAGCTTGGGCTGCCGCACCGTCCACGCAGCCGCCACCACCAAGCACACGGCGATGGAGGCCAGCGGCAGCCACCACAGGCGGCGCGCGGCGTCGAGGTAGCGCTGCACGTTGACCAGCGGCCCGGTGTCCTCGGGCATGGGCTCCCAGTCGTCGAGCGGCAGCTCGACCAGCTCGGGTCCCGATCGCGGGGGTTGCGGCGCGCTGACCATTAGAAGGGCGTCTCCGGTACGAAGATGATGTCGCCGGGCTGCAAGGGCACGTCGGGCGAGCGCCCCTCACCGATGGCGCCCACGCGCACCACCACGCGCATTTGCTTGCCATTTTGGTCGCGCGTGATGAGCGTGCGGTCGGCGTCGGCGAGCTTGGTGGTGCCGCCGGCCAAGGCCACGGCGTCGATGACGGTCATCTTGCCGTCGAAGGCATAGGGCCCGGGCTTGGCCACCTGGCCGAGCACGTAGATCTTGCGCGAGTTGTGCTCTTTCACGAAGAGCGAGACCTCGGCGTCCTTGAGGTAGCGCTCGTTGTAGGCAGCGGCGATCTTGATGGTGAGCTGGTCCGGCGTCATGCCCGAGGCCGACACCGGGCCCACCAACGGCAAGCGGATGGTGCCGTTGTCCGAGACCTGGTGCGTGCCCGACAGGTCGGGCTCGTTGAAGATGCGCACCTCGACGACGTCACCGGGGCCGAGCATGTCGGCCTTGGCGCTCTCCGGCGCGGGCAGCTCGCTGGCCGGCGGCACGCCGCAGGTCATGCCACCGAGCGCCAGCGCGGCGCAGGCGAGCGCAGCGCAGACGGCGAGGCGGAAGGCAGGCGAGCGCGAGCACATAGGAGCGAGTCCGGCACCCGGGTGACGCCGCCGCGAGCAGCGTCAGTACTTGGCCGCGAGGGTGACCAAGGTCTGATTGCGAACGAAGCCGTAGTTGTCGCCGGCCGGCGCCGCCGCGTTGGTGACGCGCCAGTCGAGCTTGTCGTTGATGCCCACGGCCAGCCAGTCGGTGATGTAGTAGGCCAGCGCCGCCGACACATCGAGGTGACCATCGAGGCGCAAGAAGCCCTCGGTGGTGGCCGTGCTCAGCTCGGTCTGCTCCTCGCCGAACTCGAGGATCGAGTAGCCGGAGTTGGCCGAGAGGTGGAAGCGCCCGCCGAGCACCTGGCTCAGCGAGACGTAGAAGCGGTTGTTGCCCACGTACTGGTAGAGCGGGGTGGGCGAAAACTCGCGGCGGAAACCGCCGCCCAAGGTGGTGGACAAGCTCGGCTGCCAGCGCAGCTCGGCCTGCCCCACTACGCCGATGAGCGCGCCGGTGGCGATGGCGCCCTGGTCGAGCACCAGCGGGTTCGAGTAGCCCACCGACGCGAGCCCGCCCACCTTCGCGAAGATCTGACCCTGCACGCCGAGCTGGGCGTTGACCGGGAAGGCCTGGTCGTTCACGCCCGCGGCGTCGAAGGGATACGAGGTCCAGCCACCCGAGAGCGCCAGGAAGCCGCCGGTGCGGGGCAGGAACTTGTAGTCGGCGCGCAGCGCCAGCGAGTGCAGCATGCTGTCGAGCTGGCCGGTGCGCACCAGGTTGTTGTTGCCCTCGACGTCGAGGAACTTGGCGAAGTCGAAGCTGTAGCCGAGCTTGAAGGTGAGCGCCCCGCCGCCGGGCTTGACGCCCACGCCCGCGCGCATCTGGTTCTGGATGCGGTTGTACACGCTGCCGATGGCCAGGTTGCCGGGGTCGCTGTTCCACGAGAAGGAGTCGCCCACGGCGAAGCGGAACATGCCGTCGCGGTTGACCTCGAGGTCACCGCTGAGCAGCGACTGGTAGAGCAGGAACTGCTGCGTGTTGGCGTTGCCGAGGATGCCCGGCAAGAAGCCGTACTCGAGCGCGCCCTCGCCCTTGAAGGCGAGCAG
This sequence comes from Deltaproteobacteria bacterium, assembly GCA_020850995.1. Taxonomy (GTDB): domain Bacteria; phylum Myxococcota; class UBA727; order UBA727; family VGSZ01; genus JACOUT01. The sequence goes on along the minus strand of JADZDP010000158.1, from coordinate 19,935 downwards.
GCTGCCTGGGTAGTCGACGCTGGCGCTGGGCCGCAGGCGCGCCGTCAGGTCGCCGGCGAAGACGTTGCGCGACAGCGGCGTGGAGTAGGGGTTGGTGTCGAGGCCGGCGCCGGCCTCGATGCCCACGTGCAGCTCGGCCTTGCGGTCGGGCGCGATGGCCACACCCTGCCCCTCGACGGCGGGGGCCGCCAGCTCCTGCGCTGCCGCGCTCGTGCCAGCGAGCAGCACGACCAGCATCGGCGCTAGTTCGACACATGACCGGCGTGACAGGACCAGCCTCCCTAAGAAGCGATGCGTCAGCCTAGGTCTCTGTCGGGGTGCGCGCAAGGTCTGGTTTGGTCGCCCAAGGGTGGCGTTTCGTTCACCGATCTCGCCGCCACCGCCCACGAAAAAGCCCCGCTCGCGCGGGGCCCTTTCGCAGCTCGCAGCTCCGCCGCCAGCTACTCCTTGGGTGGCGTGACGCCCTCGACGCCGCCCTCGGCGGCTGCGGCCTTGCGCGCGTCGCCCACGGCCAGGCGGATGCGCCCGTAGCCCGCTTGCTCGCAGGTGTAGAGCACGCGCTTCAAGATCTTGAAGTCGGTGCCCACGTCGGCCTGGACGTTGACCGTCGTGGTGGGGTCCTCGTCGGGGCTGGCCCACTCGCGCTTGCCGATGGCCTCGACGCGCTGGCGGTTGTCGGCCAGCTTCTCCTCGAGCTCGGCGATGCGCCAGTTCGGGTCGTTCGGGTCGATGTTGTTCAGGTCCGTCAAGATCACGCCCTCGAAGTAGAGCTGGTTCTTGTTGGACACCGCGATGATCGGCACGCGCGTGACCTCGTCGCCGTTCTCGGCGGTGGCCATCTTGATGTCCTTGGAGAGGAACAACATCTCGCCCGAGGCGTTGAAGTTCATGACGAGGAAGATCACCAACACCATCATCATGTCCACCAGGGGAATGACGTTGATGTTCATGTCGCCGCCGCGATGACTGTGCCCCTTGCTGAGGAGCTTCATCGCGTGGAAGCGGTGTGACTGGCGCTCTTTTCGGATCTTGATGGCCATGGATTCAGGTCCTCACCGTTCCGCCGCTACTGGGCCGTGGGAGTGAGCGTGAGGGCCTTCATGTCGAGGCCGGTGGCGATGTCGATCAGCTGCACGAGGTGGGTGTACTTGACCCCGTCCTCCGACTGGATCTTCACCTCGGTCCGATCCGGGCGCGCGTCCTTCAACCGCTTGAGCTCGATCTTGACGCCGTTGAAGTCGTAGCCGTCGGCGTTGGCCGCGAACTCACGCAGGTCGGGGTTCTGCTCCTCCTGGATCTTGACACCGCGATCGGTGACCAGCACCAGGATCGGCTTCGGCTTGTCCTTGTCCTCGTCCTCGGGCTGGGCCTCCTGGCCCCCGGAGGCGTTCTGCACCTCGAGCATCGCGATCTGGGTCCACACCGCCGTCATCATGAGGAACGTCATGATGGTCATGAGCAGGTCGATGTACGGAACCAGATTGATGTAGGCGTCAAGAACCTTCTTGCCGCCTTTGCCTGTTGGCTCTGGTGCTGCGCCACCCATGTGGGCCGTCCTTGGTCCGAGGAGGTACTGCCGACGAGGTTAAGAGGAGCCGGCGGCTGACGCCGCCGGCGCAGGGTCAGGCCTGCTCCTGGATGGCGTCGACGTTCAGCTTGTCCTTGTTGCGCATGACCATGTTGATGGTCGAGGCCACGGCGCCGTTGATGTCATCCGACAACGACTGCGTGCGGCCCTGCAGGATGGAGAACACGACGAGCGGCGGGATGGCCACGATGAGGCCGTACGCCGTGCAGTTCATGGCCTCGGCGATACCGCCCGAGAGCATGGTGGACTTGTCGGCCGCCGACACGGAGGCCACGGCCGCGAACACCGTGATCATGCCGCCGACGGTGCCGAGCAGGCCGACCAGGGTGGCCGCGTTCGAGATCATCGACAGGTAGCCGGTGCGCTTCTCGAGGTAGGGCATCTCGTGGATGGCCGCCTCGTCCATGGCCGCCTGCACCTCTTCCTCACCGTGACGGACCTCGAGGAGGCCGGCCTTGAGGATGCGGGTGAGCGGGCTCTGGGGCTGATCCGATAGGAAGCGGATGCCGCCCATGACGTCTCCGCGGAAGACGCGCTCGCGCAGACCGGCGAGGACCGCTTCCTTGTTGAGGCGCGTCTTGAAGAAGAGCACGAAGATGCGCTCGACCATGAGGGCGAGGGAGATGCCCTGGAAGAGCGAGATCACGTACATCATCTTCCCGCCTTCGCGGTAGTGCTCGGCGATGGCTTCGAACATTCTGCGCTCCTTGACTCGTGGCACCGTTCGTTCCTCGGGTGCCTTGATCGGGTGTGCCGGTTGCCCGGCGGTGCTCATGACAGCGCCCGACCGCGGGTCGGGCATCGACTCACGCGTTCCTACACCATGCGCGCGCGTCTAGGCAATTGGTTGAGTCCCTTTCGGATCCGGTCGGTGGCGCGCGCATCGGGGGGTGCGACACCGGATCCACCGGGCGGGTTCCACGACGCGGCCTCGCCACCGGCCCCCTCGGTCACTCTTCCGATGAGGTGAGATCGCGATCTTCCTCGACGGTAAGGTCGCTGCCGGTGCCGCGCCGCGGCGCCTGGGAGAGCTTGGAGGGCGCGCTCGAGGTGGGGGCCGGCATGGCCTCGACGAGCAAGCTCTTGATGACGTGGGTGCGGGGGGCAGCGCTCTCGGCGCTGGCGCGTGGCAGGTCGAGGGGCGTGCCGTCGGCGATGGTGTCGGGCGCCCAGGGGTCGGCGGCGCCGCGCTCCCGGCTGGCCTCTGCCGAGAGCGCCCGCGGCGCCTGCGGGCGGGCGATACGGCCGCTGGCCTCCACGCTCTGCACGGCGCTCGGGCTCACCGAAGGGATGTTGTCGTCGCCGTCGGGTTGGCTCTTGGAGCGGCCCGCGTCCGACGACAGCATCATGGCCGCGCGCACGCGCGCCGGGTCGGCGCTCTCGAGGGCCGCCGGCAGGCCGCCGTCGAGGAAGGTGTCGCCCTCCCACAAGCCGTGGCCGGGCAAGAGCTCGAAGCGCACCGTCTCGACCGGCTCGAGCGGAGCGGGCGGGCGTGGCGCGGCGCGGCGCGGCGCGGCGTCGGCGGGCGCGGCCGGTGTGGGCGCGGTCTCCCCCGAGAGCGACGCCGTGACGACGGCAGTGGCCGGGGCCTGCGCCGCGGGCAGCGCGGGGCCGAGGGGTACCGGGGCGCTCGCGACCTGGGGCTCCGACACCGAGCGCGACGAGGTGTCTGGGTTGTCGATGCGCGGCCGGTGCACCTTGAGCCGCACCTTGAGCGTGGCGGCCAGGCGTTCGCGCACCTCCTCGGCGCGCATCATCAGGTCGGCGCTCTTCTCCACGTGCCGCGCCGCGGCCCGGCCGAGCGCCTCGCGGCGCCCGTCGTCGCCGAGGAGGCCCACCACGACGTCGGCGGCGCGCAAGGGGTCACGCGCCGGCGCCACCAGGAAGTGCTCACCAGGGATGCCCGCCTCGCGGAAGGCCGCGTCGGGGCCCGTGACCACGACGGCGCGGCCGCAGGCCATGGCCTCGAGCGCACGGTGCGGCATGGCGAAGGGCTCGGCCTCGTCCTCGGCCGACGACGGCACCACCACCACCTTGGCCAGCGACAGCGCGCCCGCCACCGCCGGCGGCGCGTCCGCGTCGACGAGCGCCACCCGATCGCCCAGGCCGCGCTTGTCGAGGAGCGCGCGCAGCTCGCCGTCGTAGGGGCCGGGCGCCCCGAGCACGCCAACCTGCACAGACTCGGGCAGCCGGCTGACGAGCGCGTGCGCCAAAGAGACCGCGCCGCGCAGCCGGCGGCCCTCGCGCCCCCCGAACACCAGCACGCGCCGATCGTCGTCGAGCGACACCTCCACGCTCGGGGGCGAGAACGCGGCTCGGTCGACGCAGCGCGGCAGCATCCACAAGAGGCGCGCATCGACGCGCTCAGACAAGAGCTTGGCCGCGTGGCGCGAGGGCACCACCACGCGAGCGGCGGCGCGGATGGCCGCCTTCTCCTGCTGCAACCACTTGGCCGAGTGCTCCTCGGCGCTGTCGCCCACCAGCGCGCGGGCCGCCGACAAGAGCGAGGGCACCTCGGCGATCTCCACCACCAGCGACGTGCCCTTGGGCAAGAGCGGCGCCGCCGCCGAGGCCGAGAACAGGTCGGCGCACCACACCATCTCGTAGCTGTCGCCGCCCTTGAGCTGACGCTGCAGCGCGCGCTGGTAGGTCGACAGGCGCTCGAGGAACGCCTTGTCGATGGTGTTTGGCACGCGCATCATGCGCGCGCCGCCATAGCGCTGGATGTGCGCGTCCTTCTTGCCCTTCAGGCAGAGCGCGTCGATCTCCTTGTGCCCGAGCACCGAGAGCCAGTGCGCGGTGCGCGCGCCGGTGGCCGAGGGGCCGGGCACCTCGGCGAAGGCGCAGAACAACACGCGAGAGAGGGGGTCGGCCACCGCGCCCAGCATAGCGTGTTCCCGGGCGCCGGGCCGGTACTCACCCCACGGGGCGCAGCCCACCGAGGCCTTGGTGCCCGCGCCGCGCCAAAGGGCCTCTTCAGCCCTGGAAACGCCGGAACATGAGCACCGCGTTGGTGCCGCCGAAGCCGAACGAATTCGACTGGGCCACGTCGACCTTCACCTCGCGCGCCGTGTTGGGCACGTAGTCGAGGTCGCACTCGGGGTCGGGCTCGTCGTAGTTGATGGTCGGCGGGATCACGCCCCGCAAGAGCGTCATCACGGAGATCACGGCCTCGACGCCGCCGGCGCCGCCGAGCAGGTGGCCGATCATCGACTTGGTCGACGACACCATGAGCTTCTTGGCGTGGGCGCCAAACACACCCTTGATGGCGTCGGTCTCCGACTTGTCGTTGAAGTACGTCGAGGTGCCGTGCGCGTTGATGTAGCCCACCGCCTCGGGGTTGAGCTTGGCCTGCGTCAGCGCCTCGCGGAAGGCGCGCTGCGCGCCCTCGCCGTTCTCGGCCGGCGCGGTGATGTGGCTCGCGTCCGACGACGAGCCGTAGCCCACCAGCTCGGCGAGGATGGTGGCGCCGCGCTTGCGTGCGTGCTCGAGCTCCTCGAGCACCAGCATGCCGGCGCCCTCGCCCATGATGAAGCCGTTGCGCTTCTTCTCGAAGGGCCGGCTGGCGCGCGCGGGGTCGTCGTTGCCGGTGGTGCACAGCGCATGCATCGAGGCGAAGCCCGCGATGGCGAGCGGGTCGAGGGCGCTCTCGACGCCGCCGGTCAGCATGAGGTCGGCGCGCCCCTGCAGGATGTGCATGAAGGCCTCGCCGATGCCGTGCGATCCCGAGGCGCACGCCGACGCCGGCGCCCAGTTGGCGCCGCGCAGGTTGTAGCGGATGGACAGGTTCCCGGGCGCCAGGTTCGACACGATCATCGGGATGAAGAACGCGCTCACGCGGCGCGGGCCCTTCTCCCGTAGGTTGTCGTAGGCCGACAGGATGCCGCCGAGGCCGCCGAGCCCGACGCCGACGATGCAGCCGGCGCGGTTGCCCTGGGCGTCGTCGAGCTGGGGCGGCAGGCCCGCGGCGGTCCACGCCTGGTGCGAGGCCGCGAAGGCGAGCTGGATGAAGCGGTCCATCCGCTTCACGTCCTTCTTCTGCTCGACCCAGGCCTCGGGATCGAAGTTGGGCACGCGCCCGCCAATGGTGACCGGCAGCTTGTGGCCACCGAAGTCGAGCGTCTTCCACTCCTCGATGCTGACGATGCCGCTCTTGCCGGCCACGAGCCCCTGCCAGGACTCGTCCGTCGTCACTCCGAGGGGCGTCGTCATGCCGACGCCCGTCACCACCACCCGGCGGGTCATGCCATCACCTCGATGCACCACTGCGCAGCGCCCGTGCCGCGTCGTCGACGCGGAGGGAGCCGCGTCAGGTATGCGCCTTCACGTACTCGGTCGCGTCGCCGACGGTGCGGATCTTCTCCGCCTCTTCGTCGGGGATCTCGGTCTGGAACTCCTCTTCCATGGCCATGATCAGCTCGACGATGTCGAGTGAGTCGGCGCCAAGGTCCTCGATGAACTTGCTCTCGGGCTTGATCTCGTCTTCGGTGATCCCAAGCTGATCGGCAATGATCGCCTTGACGCGGGCTTCGATGGACATGCGGGTCTCCACAGGGTTCGGTGCGAAGTGGCTAGCCGGGTTTGGCCGCCGCATCAACTGGTCCGATCACATGTACATGCCGCCGTTCACGGCCAGCACGTGCCCGGTGATGTATCGCGCCCGATCGGTGGCGAGAAACACCACGGCATGCGCCACGTCCTCGGGCTTGCCCACGTCGCCAAGCGGGATCTGCTCGCGGATCTTGGCCTTCTGCTCGTCGGTGAGCGCGCTGGTCATGTCGGTGGCGATGAAGCCCGGCGTGACCGCGTTGACCGTGATCGATCGCGAGGCCAGCTCCTGCGCCAGGGTCTTGGTGAGCCCGAGCAGGCCAGCCTTGGCGGCGGCGTAGGCCACCTGCCCGGCGTTGCCGCTCTCCCCCACCACCGACGAGATGTTGATGATGCGGCCCCAGCGCTGCTTGGTCATCAACTTGGCGCCGGCGCGCGCGCAGTGGAAGGACCCGGTCAGGTTGGTGCCCAGGGTCTGCAGCCAGTCGTCCTGCTTGAAGCGCAGCAAGAGGCCGTCTTTGGAGATGCCGGCGTTGTTGACCAGGATGTGCAGGCCGCCGTGCTTGGTCTTGACCTCGTCGAAGGCGGCGTCCACCTGCTCCTGGCTCGCCACGTCGAACTTCAGCAGGATGGGCTCGGGTCCGCCGGCCTCCTTGATCAAGCGCGCGGTCTCGGCGGCGGCCGCCTCGTTGCCGGCGTAGTTGACGATCACCTTGGCGCCCTCGCGCGCGAGCTCGACGGCGATGGCGCGGCCAATGCCGCGCGAGGCGCCGGTGACGAGCGCGATCTTGTCCTTAAGTTGGCCCATGGTTGGTCCTCCGGGTGGTTGTCGAAGATGGCGGTTCGTTGTCGGGCGGTGAGAGCAGCAGCAGCAGCAGAAGAAGAAGAAGAAGAAGAAGAAGAAGAAGAAGAAGAAGAAGAAGAAGAAGAAGAAGAAGGAAATGGGGCTTGTCGCTTCGCCTCTAGGAGGGGGTCGCTGCTCTCGCGAGAGCAGGCCGCGCTGCCTTCGTGCAGCACGGGTCTGCCGGCCTCCGGGCGTCTCGGGCGGGCGAAACGGCCCCCCTTCTCGACCTTCCCCCGTAGGAACGGGGGAAGCCGTGCCACCTTCGGTACGCCGCCTTGCCGAACCCGGAAGGGCTTCCCCCAGTACTCTGGGGGAAGATCGAGAAGGGGGTCCGTCTTTCCTTCAGGGCACGATCCCCCGCTCTCGCGAGAGCAGCGACCGTCGATGACGGCGAGACAACAAGCCCCAATTCCTTCTGCCTGTTCTTGTTCTTGTTCCTGGTCCTGCTCCAATTCTTGTTCGTCTTGCGACCCCCTCCGTCCTCACGCAGGTCCGCCATTGCCTGCATCGAACCGCAAACGTCCGCGAACGCTCACCCCGCCATGGCCGCCAGCGCGGCGTCGAGCGAGGCGGGGTCCTCGACGTTGCACAGCTTCACGTCCTTGCTCATGCGCTTGACCATGCCGATGAGCGCCTTGCCCGGCCCCACCTCGACGAAGGTGCTGATGCCGGCGCCCAGCATGTGCTGCGCGATCTCGGTGAAGCGCACGGGCTCCGTCACCTGCGCCACCAGGAGCGCGCGCACGCGCGTGGGGTCTTGGTTGGGTGCCGCCTCCACGTTGGTGATCACCGGCATGCGCGGCGCCGCAAACGCGATCTTGCCCAAGACCTCGTCGAGCCTGGCCTTGACCGGCTCCATGAGCGCGCAGTGGAAGGGCGCGCTCACGGGCAAGGGCATCACGCGCTTGGCGCCGGCGGCCTTGAGCGCCGCGGCGGCGTTCTCGACTCCCCTGGCGCTGCCGGCGATCACCGTCTGCTCGGGGCCGTTGAAGTTCGCGCAGGCCACGTACGGCTCGGACGCGCAGGCTTGCTCGACGACGGCGCGGATGGCGTCGGCCTCCATGCCGAGCACCGCGGCCATCGCGCCCTTCCCCTCGGGCACGGCCTGCTGCATGAAGATGCCGCGGGCGCGCACCGCGCGCACCGCGTCGGCGAAGGGCATGGCGCCGGCCGCCACTAGCGCGCTGTACTCGCCGAGCGAGTGACCGGCGACGAAGGCGGGCGTCACCTTTGCGAAGGCGCCGCGCTCCTCGAGGGCGCGCAGGGCCGCGACGGACATGGTGAGGATGGCCGGCTGCGTGTTCTTGGTGCGCTTGAGCTCGTCGGCGGGGCCCTCGAGGATGATCTGCGAGAGCTTCTCCTGCAGGGCCTCGTCGGCCTCGGCGAACACGCGGCGCGCGGCCTCGCTGACCTCGAGGAGCGCCTTGCCCATGCCGACCGCCTGGGATCCCTGCCCCGGGAACAAGAGCGCCAGCGACATCACGACCTCCGCGCTCGGCAGGTAACCGCGACGACGGGGGCGGTCAAGCGAGCGCGCAGGCGGAGGCCGCGCGGCGTGTCCCACCGGCAGCGCCGGCCGTGTCCGCCAATCCACAAGGTCCAGCGCGGCATCGATGAGTGGCGCGCCCGGACGCGGCGCGGGCCTGCGCACGCCTCCTGCACAGGCACTGCCCGCGCGCTTGCGCCGCACGACGCGGCGAGGCGACGCTGCCGCTCCCGCCCTTGGAGGATCGTGATGCTCGCGACGACGACCACTCGCACCGCCGCCCTGGCTCTGCTGCTCACGCTCGGCGCCTGCACCTGCGGCGATGGCGCCGGCTCCAAGGACGGAGCCGCGGCCGCCACCGATGGCGACGAGCTGCCGCCGGCGGAGCCGCCGCCCATGTCCATCGACGGCGCAGGACCAGCCCCTGCGCTCGTGGACCCGGGCGGCGACGAGCGCACGGGCGGTGAGGAGCGAGGTCACTGGCCGCGCGTGGTGTCGTCCTGCGAGACCGCCGGCTGCGTCGTCGAGATCGCCTTCCCCGTGGCGATGGTGCGTGAGCCGAAGACCGCACCGGCGCCAGCGGTGGTGATCACGCCCGCGGACCAGCGCGGCACCCTGGCGTGGACCAGCGCGCGCACGCTCGCCTTCACGCCAGGGCCTGGCTCCTTGCACTGGGGTCACGAGCTCACGCTGTCCTTCAGCGGGCTCACGCCGCAGGAGCCCCTCGGCGACGGCGACGTGCTCGACGAGCCCGCCCTGGTGTCGGTGAGCGCGCCGCGGTTCGCCGCCGCCGGCAAGGTGGCGAGCTGGCCGGTGGTGATCGGCCAGCCCCGCGCGGTCGCGCTGCTCAACGACTACTCACAGCAAGTCGGCACCGGCGCGCTCTACGCGCTCTACGATCAGCCGGTCGACGCCGCCGAGATCGGCAAGGGCAGCAAGGCCAGCGTTGGCGATCGAGCGCTGACGGTGCGCGCCGCCAGGCCCGCCTCGGTCGAGCAGGTCACCGCGCAGCCGGTCGATCTGCACCACGTGGTCGCGCTCAGCGTCGACCTGCAGACGCTCGAGAGCGGCGCGTCGCTCACGCTCTCCCTGCCCACGCACGATGAGCGCGGCGACCAGACCGACTCGACCTGGCCGCTCACGGTGCAGAAGGAAGCGCAGCTCACCGACCTGTTGCTGCCGAACGTCGAGGACCAGCAGCGGGTGCCCTTGTCCACGCACCTCTCCTTGTCGTTCACCAGCCCGGTGTCACCGGGCCTCCTGCAGAAGAACCTGGTGATCGAGCCCGCGGCGCAGATCGGGCAAGTCAGCGCCTGGAGCCAGGCCAGCGTGCAGCTCCAGCTCCAGCCGGGCACCAGGTACACGGTGAAGCTCGGCCCCGGCATGACCGACATCCTCGGTAACCCCATCGCGCCCAAAGAGGCGCTCAGCTTCACCACGCAAGACCTGCCGCCGCAGCTCGCGCTGGCGCAGGCCTCGGTGGTGGTGGAGCGGGGCCGGGCGGTGCTGCCGGTGCTGGCGCGCAACGTGGGCGCGCTCGCGCCGACGGTGGTGCGCCTCGAGGGCGCCGAGCAATGGATCGGCGCGCAGCAGAGCAAGTGCGCGAAGGTCGACGCGCAGGGCGGGGTCGCAGCGCCACCGATCCCGACCCCATCGACCATGAACGCGCCGACGACGCTCGAGCTCGACCTCGGCGCCGCCGCCGGTGAGCGCGCGCGCGGCGGCCTCTTCTGCGTGCGCGTCGAGGCGCCTGGCCGGGGCAGCGAGGCGAAGGGCGCGCTCACCAGCACCATGCCGCTGCAAATCACGGACCTGGGCGTGACCACCAAGCTGCACGAGCGGGGCGCGCTGGTGTGGGTGACCAGGCTCTCGTCGGCGGCGCCCGTGGCCGGCGCAAAGCTCGAGGTGTTCGACGCCAAGGGCGAGCGCATGGGCACGGGGGTCACCGACGCCGAGGGCACGGCGCTCATCGATCTCGGCGGCATCGCCGCACAGGCGGGGCGAGAGCAGCCCATCTACGTCGCCGCCCGCACCGACGACGACCTGGCCGTGGCTGAGGTGGGGCCGGGCCGCCTCGCCGAGCCGTGGCAGTTCGGCCTGCCCGGCACCACCTCGGCGCCGCTGCCGCTGCCCGCAGCGCTCTTCAGCGAGCGCGGCGCGTATCGGCCCGGAGAGCAGGTGCAGCTCAAGGTCATCGTGGGCGTCGACGACCTCTTGCCCGCCGTGCCCGCCGGCCAGCGCATGAAGCTCGTCGTCACCGACCCGCGCGGACAGGCCGCGCTCGACAAGCAGCTCACGCTCGACGAGCTCGGCACCGCCCACCACCAGCTCGCGCTCAAGGAGGGCGCCGAGGTCGGCGAGTGGTCGGCGCGCGTCACGCTCGGCGCGCGCTCCGCCAGCACCACCTTCCGCGTCGAGGAGTTCCGCGTGCCCACCTTCCAGGTGAAGCTCGCCATCCCGGACGCGGGCAACGTGTGGGCGCCCGGCAAGACCGCGAGCGCGCGGGTGAGCGCGAGCTACCTGCACGGCGGCGGCCTGTCGGGCCGACCGGTGAAGGTGCGGGTGACACGCGCGCCCGAGCCCTTCGCGCCGCCGCAGTTCCCCGGCTTCTCGTTCGCCGCCGGCGCCAGCGCCCCCAGCGCCGAGGTCATGAGCACCGAGGCGCGCCTCGACGGCCAGGGCCTGTACGGCTTCGAGCTGCCGCTCTCGCACGACGCCAGCGTGGGTGCGGTGCGCTACGCATTCGAGGCCGTGGTCCAAGACGTCGATCGCCAGGCGTACGCGGGCCGCGCCAGCCGCGTGGTGTTCCCGGCGCGCTTCGCGCTCGGCACCAAGGCGCCGCCGCGGGCCGTGCTGGGCGCGGGCGAGACCGTCGAGGTGCCGCTGGTCGCCGTCGCCACCGGCGGTGACGACGCTGGCGTGGTGCTGCCCGGCGTCCGGGTGCGCGCGCGGCTCGAGCGCCTCGATGCCCACACCACGGCGCGCTCCACGCGCACCGAGGGCCGCGGCCAGAGCGTGCAGCTTGAGGGCCACGACGTGGTGGTGACGGGCGAGGTGTGCAACGTGACCACGGGCAAGGGCGTGGCGCGCTGCAGCTTCACGGTGCCCGAGCCTGGCCGCTACCGCGTGCGCGCCTGGGCCCGCGACCGCGACGGCAACGACGTACAGACCGGCTTCGCGTTCACCGCCTCGGGCACCGGCGTCGCCGCGTGGCCACGCTTCGATCAAGAGCGCGTCGAGCTGGTGGCCGACAAGGCGGTGTACGCGCCCGGCGAGACCGCGCGCCTGGTGGTGTCCTCGCCCTTCGCCAAGGCGAGCGCGCTCCTCACCATCGAGCGCGCCGGCGTGCTCGAGCGACGCGTCGTCACCATCGACGGCACCACGCCGGCCATCGAGGTGCCGCTGCGCGGCGACTACGCGCCCAACGTGTTCGCGTCGGTGGTGTTGCTGCGCGGGCGCACGCACGATCAGAAGGACGCGAGCGGCTTTCAGACCGGCGCCCCCGCCATGCGCTTGGGCAGCACCATGTTGCGCGTGGAGCCGCGCGAGCGCCGCGTCCAGGTGGCGGTCAGCACCGACCGCGCCATCGCCAACCCCGGCGCGACGGTGACCGTGCACATCGCCGCCAAGGACCACACGGGCAACGGCACGTCGCTGGCCAACGCGCAGGCGACGCTCATGGTGGTCGACGAGGCGGTGCTCGGCCTCACGGGATACGCCACGCCCGACCCCATGAAGCAGCTCTACCGCGAGCGCCCGCTCGGCGTGCGCACCGGCGAGTCGCGCCTCGAGACGCTGTTCGCCATGCGCCAACGCCGTGACACGCTCTTCCCCGGCGGCGACGGCGGCGACGGCCTGTCCCTGTCCGACTTCCCCGACGACGTGCGCTCGCTCTTCAAGAGCACGGCCTACTACCAGCCGAACGTACGCCTGGGCGCCGACGGCAGCGCCGACGTGAGCTTCCCGCTGCCCGACAACGTGACCACCTTCCGCGTGATGGCGGTGGTGATCGCAGCGGGCGCGCGCACCGGCGCCGGCGACGTGAAGCTGGTCTCGAAGAAGCCGCTGTTGGTGCAGGCCATCGCCCCCCGCTTCGTGCACCCCGGCGACCGCCTGCGCGTCGAGGCGCTGGTGTTCAACTCGAGCGGCGGGCCCGGCGAGGTGGAGGTGGGCGCGCGCTTCGAGGGCATGAAGATCACGAGCGTGGGCGCCGCCAAGAGCGCCGTCGACGTCGAGCACGGCAAGCAGGGCAAGGTCGGCTGGGACGTGGAGGTGACCGGGCGCGACACCGCCACGGTCCGTCTGGTGGCCAAGCTCGGCAAGCTCGAGGACGCCGTGGAGCTCAAGCTGCCGATCCGCAACCCGGGCACCAAGCGCACGCTGGTGGCCAAGAGCACCTTCACCGGCAAAGGCGGCGCGCGCATCGACGTGCCCGCCGATCGCGTGCCCGGCACCGCCAAGGTCGAGGTGCTGGCGTCGGCCACCATGCTCACCGAGCTGCGTGACGCGGTCGGCTACCTGATGGGGTACCCGAACGGCTGCATCGAGCAGACCACGTCGACGGCCTACCCGCTGGTGGTGCTCGAGGAGCTGCTCCCCGACATCGGCGTCGAGGTGAACAAGGACGAGCTGAAGAAGTACCGCGAGGCCGGCATCAAGCGCATCCTGTCGTTTCAGACCACCAAGGGCGGCCTCGCGTATTGGCCCGGCAGCGACGAGCCGCACGCCTTCGCCACCGCATTCGGCCTGACCGCGCTCATCGAGGCGAAGCAGCGCGGGCACTACGACGTTCCCGACGAGGCGCTGCGTCGCATGGGTGACTACCTCGAGAAGACGCTGCAGAAGGGCAGCGTCACCGAAGCCATCCCCCATGGCGGCATCGCCGACGGTGACACGCGCGCGCTCTTCGTGATGACGCTCGGCCGCCTGAAGCGCCCGCAGCACGCGTGGGTCGAGACCTTGTGGCGCGAGCGCGACAAGCTCACGCCCTTCGGGCTGTCGTTCTTGGCCACGGCGGTGGAGGAGGGGAGCGGCAATCGCGCGCTCAAGGAGCCGATCCTCGCGCTCATCGCCGAGCGCGCCAAGAAGGAGAGCGCCGAAGCCTGGTACGAGGGTGCTGCGCGCGGCGGCTACTCCATGGACTCGCCCCTGCGCACCCACGCAGGCGCCGTGCTGGCCTTCGCCACCGGCGGGTCGTCGCAGCCCGTGGCCGGCCAGCTCGTCAACGGCCTGCTCAAGCGGCAGATGGGCGGCATGTGGGGCAACACGCAAGAGAACGTCTTCGGCATCATGGGCGTCGCCGCCATGGCCCGGTCGACCGAGGGCGCGGGTCAGGCGCCCGCGCTGGTACTGGCGGTGAACGGCAAGGTCGTCGCCGACAACAAGCTCGAGGCCGCCGGGTCGCGCACGCAGCGCCTGCGCCTCGACGAGGACGAGGCCGGGCTCACGGGCGCCAAGGCCGCCACCGTCTCCATCAACGCCGAGAGCGGCAAGCCGCTCCCGGTGAACCTGCGCGTGCGCGTGGAGTACGACGCCGCGCTCACGCCGCAGAACAAGCAAGCGCGCGCGCACGGCTTCACCATCAGCCGCAGCGTCGAGACGCTCGAGGGCGCGCCGCTCGCGACGGTGTTGCCGCTCGGCCAGGTGGTGCGCGTGCGCCTGAAGGTCAAGGGCGAGCGGCAGGCCAACTACGTCGCCATCGACGACAAGCTGCCGGCCGGCCTCGAGCCCATGAACCTGGCGCTCGAGACCACCGAGAAGCTGTCGCTCGGCGCCATGACGCCGGAGCGGCAGCGCGCCACCGAGCGCCTGTCCTTCTCCGAGATCCGCGATCACCGCGTGGCCTTCTTCATCGACGACATGCCGGCCGGCAGCTACGAGCTGGTCTACCTCGCGCGCGCCACCACCGCCGGACACTTCCTGCGCCCGGCCGCGTCCGTCGAGGCGATGTACGACCCCGAGCTCAACGGCGCCACCGTGATCGACGAGGTGGACGTGCGATGAGCGCGCGCCGGCTCACCCTGATCAAGCGCGCGGCGCTGGCGGCGGCGCTGGTGATGTGCGCCGCGCCGCTCGCGCTGGTCGCGCTCGTCGAGGTCGGCGCGCGCCTGGGCGAAGCGCCGGACCTGTCGCGCCCGCCCTCGTCGACGCGTCTGTACGATCGCCACGGCGAGCTCTTGCGCGAAGCGGTGGGCGACGCCGGCGCGCGCGCGCAGGCGGTGCAGCTCGACGAGGTCGCGCCCGCCATGGTCGACGCCACCATCGCGGTCGAGGACGAGCGCTTCTTTCGGCACGGCGGCGTCGACTGGGTGGCGGTGGCCCGCGCCACCCTGCAGAACCTGGCGGCGCGGCGCGTGGTGTCGGGCGCCTCGACGCTCACCATGCAGCTCGCGCGCTTGGTGGAGCCACACCCGCGCACCATGGTCGGCAAGCTCGGGGAGATGATGGTGGCGCGGCGCATCGAGCGCGCCCACGACAAGCACACCATCCTCGAGCAATACCTGAACCGCGCGCCCTACGGCGCCGGGGCCATCGGCGTCGAGGCCGCGGCCCAACGCACCTTCGGCGCGCACGCGCGCAACCTGTCGCTGGCGCAAGCGGCGCTCTTGGCAGCGCTGCCGCAGGCGCCCTCGAGCAAGCACCCGCTGCGCTCGGCAACGGCAGAGCGCGCGGCGCGCGCGCGCCAGGCCAAGGTGCTCGAGCGCTTGGTCGAGGCCGGGCACATCGACGCGCCCGCCCGCGACGCCGCGCTCACCGAGCCCCTCGCCTTCCTGCGCGAGGCCGAGCCGCCGCGCGCGCTGCACTTCACCGACATGGTGCTGGCCGCGCGCGTGCACGACGGGCTCGGCGGCGGCGACGTCACCACCACGCTCGACGCCACGCTGCAGCAGAAGGTCGAGGGCCTGGCGCGCGAGCACGGCCGCAGCGTCCAGGCACAGGGGGCGAAGAACGCCGCCGTCGTCGTGCTCGACAACCGACGCTGCGCGGTGATCGCGCTGGTGGGCTCGCTCGACTACTGGGCCAAGGAGGGCGGCTCGGTGAACGGCGCGCTGGCACGCCGGCAGCCCGGCAGCGCGCTCAAGCCCTTCACCTACGCGCTGGCCTTCGCCAAGGGCTTCTCGCCCGCGTCCGTGGTCGCCGACGTCGAGACGCGCTACGGCGAGACCGACGGCTCGCTGTTCAAGCCGAAGAACTACGACCACGACTTTCACGGCCCCGTCATGATGGGCGACGCGCTCGGGCGCTCGCTCAACGTCCCGGCCATCCGCACCGCGCAGCAGGTGGGCGTCGACGAGCTGCTGGCGCTCTTGCGCTCACTCGGCCTGCGCTCGCTCGACCACGACGGCGCGCACTACGGCCTCGGGCTCACCCTCGGCAACGGCGAGGTCACGCCCCTCGAGCTCGCCCAAGCCTACGCGGCGCTGGCGCGCGGCGGGCGCGCGTGCGACGCGCGCCTCACGGTCGACGACGGGCAGGCGCAGCTTCACGACCACGGCGACGACGACGCGCGCCCCATCGACGAGGCCACCGCGGACCTGGTCACCCACGTGCTCAAGAGCGAAGACCTGCGCATGCGCGCCTTTGGCCAGCGCACCGCGCTCTTGGTGGGCTTCCCAGTGGCCATCAAGACGGGCACCTCGACCAACTTCCGCGACAGTTGGGCCGCCGGCTACACGCCCGAGTACACCGTGGTGGTCTGGGTCGGCGACTTCGCCGGGCGGCCCATGAACCAGGTGGCCGGCGCTGCCGGCGCGGGGCCGCTCCTCGCCGCCGTGCTGCGCGCGCTGCACCCACCCGCACGGCCGCCACGGTGGCCCGCGCCCCCCGCCGGCATCGTCGACGTGGAGCTGTGCGCCGAGAGCGGCCGGCTACCGGAGCCGCACTGCCCGCACCGGCGTACCGTCCGCCTGCGCGCGCAGGACCTGCCCACCGAGGCCTGCCCCTGGCACAAGGTGCTCGCCCTCGACGCGCGCAACGGCCTGCGCGCGGGGCCGAACTGCCCTCGTGCGCACGTCGTCGAGCGCACCTTCGCGCTGCTGCCGCCGACCTATGCCGCATGGCAAGCGGAGAGCGGCACGGCAGCGCCCGCGCGCTTCTCGCCCTTGTGCCCCGCCGACGGTGTGGTCGCCGACGCGGTCACGGTCACCTACCCCCGCGGCGGCGAGGTGTTCGTCGTCGAGCCGGGCTACCAGCGCGGCACCCAGTCGGTCCGCCTCGCCGCCGACGTCGACCCGCCCGTCGAGCGCCTCAGCTGGATCGTCGACGGCGCCCCGGTCGCGTCGGTCGGCTTCCCCTACGTGGCGCACTGGCCGCTCGCGGAGGGCGAGCACCGCATCGAGGCGCGCGCCGGCAAGAAGCGGAGCGAGCCCGTCATCATCCGGGTGGAGTGAGGCGCTACCGCCGGCGCCGTGGCTTCTTGCCGCGCGCGCCTCCCCTGGCGCCGACAGGGGCGGCCAAGCGCGCGCGGCGGTGCTATGCCGATGACGTGGTCACTGTGCTGTACTTCGCCGCGGCCCGCGAGAAGGCGGGCCTCTCGTCCGAGCGCCTGGCGCTGCCGCCCGACGCCTCGGTGGCAGAGCTGCTCGCCGCCGTGCAGGCGCGCCACCCGGCGCTCACCGAGGTGCTGCCGCGCTGTCGCGTGGCCATCGATCAGTCCTTCGCGGCGGCCGACGCCCGCGTCCCCGAGGGCGCCGAGGTGGCGCTCATCCCCCCCGTGGCGGGAGGCTGAGGTGGACCACCACGCACGCGCGCGCATGCTCGAGACGCCGCTGTCGGTGGACGCGTGCATCGACGCGGTCAAGCACCAGGGTGCTGGCGCCGTGTGCGTGTTCATCGGGTGCGTGCGCGACCACACGCTGAAAGAGGGAGCGGGCGGCACGCCCGGCACCGTGGCCGTCGTCAAGCTCGACTACGAGGCCTACGCCGACATGGCCGAGAAGGTCATCGGCGCCATCGTCGTCGAGGCCGAAGAGCGCTGGCCGGGCGTGCGCGGCTTCGTGCAGCACAGGACCGGCACCCTGGCCATCGGCGACCTGGCAGTGGTGATCGCATGCAGCGCGCCCCACCGCGCCGAGGCCTTCGCCGCCTGCCGCCACGTCATCGAGCGCCTCAAGGAAGACGCGCCCATCTGGAAGCGCGAGCACGGCGACGACGGCGTCACCTGGGTCGGGCTCGGTCCATGACCACCGTCGCGGTGGGCGCGATCCTCGAGGTGAGCATCGAGGCCGTCGACGACGAGGGGCGCGGGCGCGCCGTCTCCGGCGAGCTCGACGTGGCGGTGCGCGGTGCTCTGCCCGGCGATGTGGTGCGCTGCCAGGTGGAGCGCGTGTGGAGCGCGCACGGCGTCGCGCAGGCGCGCGCGCTCAGCTTCATCGAGGAGGGACCGCTGCATGTCGAGCGCACGTGCACGCATGCGCGCCCCTGCGCCGGCTGCCCCCTGCACGGCGTCGAGCCCGGCTTCGCGCTCGCCTGGAAGAAGGCGCGCGTCGAGCGCGCCCTGGCCGACGCAGGCGTCGTGGCACCCGTGGCCGACCTAGAGCCTGCGCGCGCGCCGCGCCAGAAGATCAAGCTCGTCGTCGACAGCGGGCGCGTGGGGCTCTACGTGCCGCACACGCACCTGCCCGCCGACGCCACGCGCTGCGCCCACCAGCACCCGGCGCTCACGGCGGCGCTCACCAAGCTCGCGCCCGTCGTGGTGCGCATGCCGCCCGTGCGCGCCCTCATCGCGCGCGCCTTCGTTGAGGGCGTGGGCGCGGTGGTGGTGAGCGAGACCGCGCTGCACGACGCGCACTGGGGCGCGCTGGCCGCGCTGGTCGACGGCGGGCCGCTCGTCTCGCTGGCCGAGCGCGTGCAGGCACCAACGGGCTCGAAGAACAGCCTGCTCGGCGGCGAGACGAGGCGCTCCCTGGGCCCGCAGGCGCTCACGCCGCTGGAGGGCGGCGCACCGGTGCCCGTCGACGCCTTCTGCCAACCCGACCCCGCGCTGGCCGCGCACCTGTACCGGCGCGTGGCTGCCTTCCTCGTCGAGGGCCTCGCGCCCGCGCGGCGCGCCGAGGCGACCTTCCTCGACTTGTACGCCGGCACCGGCGGCTTCGCGCGCGCCCTCGTCGAGGCCGGCGCGGGCCGCGTCATCGCCGTCGAGCGCGCCGCCGCCTCGGCCAGCACGCTGGTGCCCGGCTCGGGCGTCGTCCCCGTCGAGAGCAGCGTCGAGGACGCGCTCGAACAACTGCAGGGGTACGCGCAACGCGGCCTCGCGGGCGTGGTGGTCGACCCGCCCAAGCGCGGCCTCGTCGAGCTCGGCCCCGCGCTGGCCGCGCTCGGCGCGCCGCGGGTGGCGCTGGTGGCGTGCGACCCCGACGCCGGCGCGCGCGATGCCCGCGCCTTCGTCGACGCGGGCTACCGCGTGCTCGCGGTGGAGCCCCTCGATCTCTTCGCGGGCACCATGGAGGTCGAGACGCTCGTACTCTTGGAGCGTTGAGCTCGCGAGGGCGATGGCGTTCTGGAGTACGCCAGGTTCGCAGCATCTCCAGCGGCGCAAGCATCCGTTCTACGGAGGATCGCGACCTGTGGCGCTTCCTGATGAGCATCCTCGGGGCCGGCTGCGGTGGCGCGCTCGGGCTCTATGGACCGGTCGCGCTCCTGGTGGCCTTCGGCGTGGGCAGCGGCTCCTCTGAGGACCTGCTCTTCATCTGGTTCGTGTCGGTGCCGCTGGGCACTGCCGCGCTCGCGCACGCCGGCTATCGCCTCGGCAGGCGCCTCGACCAGCGGACGAGCGAGTCGCCCTGCTCATCCGAAGGGCCGCGCTCGCTCTGGCGGCACCAAGACGACCGGCTGGCGCACACGCTGCAGCACCTCCTGGGCCTGCGAGCCCAACGCGGCCTGCACCAGGCCGGTGCGCCCGTGCGTCGCCATGCACACCGCGTCGACGTCGAGGCGCGCCGCGGTCTGTGCGATCGCCTGGTGCGCGCTCGGAGCGCGCACCACCTCGACCTCGGTGCGCACGGCGCGCGCCCTTGCCACGGCAGGGATGAGCGCGCGCATGCGCTCTGCGGTCTCGGCCGCCGCGGCCGCGTCGCCGTTGTCGACGTGCAGCAGGTGCACGCAGCCGGCCGGCGCCACCAGCCCGTAGGCGACGGGGATGGCGCGATTCGACAGCTCCGAAAGGTCCGTGGGCACCAGCACCAAGGAGAAGCGCGGCACGTCGCGCTCATCCACGTTGGACCTATCGCGCGGCACGCACGCGACGTTGCAGCTCGCTTGATGCAAGACGCCGCGCGACACCGAGCCCTGCCACAGGCGCGCCGCCGCGGCGTGCCGGTGCGAGCCGATTAGGGCCCGCGAACGGACAAGTCGATCGGTGATCGCGAGCGAGGCGCGTCGATGGCAAGGAGCCCCGCAGGGCCGTGGCCGTCGCCACGGACCGAGGACGCGACGCCGCCAGCTGCTCTGCGTACTCGAGGATGGCGCGCT
>JADZDP010000157.1 GCA_020850995.1 Deltaproteobacteria bacterium | reverse complement strand
TGGGAGCCGACCGACGTGCGCACGAAGCTCGACACCGCGCTCACCCTGCTCGCGGAGGACTTCGGCTGGGTGCTCACGCCAATCGACGATGAGAACCCCCTACGAACTTCGGATCGAGAGGACTAGCGACTCGGCCGCGCGCGCGTCATGCTGCCCCGCGGCGCGCGAGCGCGCTCAGGGCGCGGGCACGATGTCCATCATGCCGTCGCTCTGCGCCTCGACCTCGTCCTTGCCGAGCCACAGCACGCGCGGCTCGCCCTTCGACCACAGCGGGTACTGGTCTTCGAGGTGGCGGTGGCCGAAGTGGCCGCTCTGGCCCGAGTCGTTGATCATGCGCACCACCGGCGGGTCGCTCATCTCGGCGATCAGGCGCAGGCCCGCGCCGTTGGTGACGCGAAAGTGGTTGTTCGGATCGCCGCGCTCGGCGCGCGGCGTGTTGCTCTGCCCCGCCTCCTCGCGCGCGGCTGTCTCGAACAAGAAACCGATGCCCGGCGCCGACGAGAGCGCGCCGCGCAAGGACATGGTGTGCCCCCGGCCCCAGCGCCAGTCGGCCTTGGCGCCGCCGAAGTCCTTCACCACGGCGTCGAGCGCGGGCTTGAGCGCGCGCGTGACGAAGACGTCGAGGCCGTCGTGCGTCGCGGTCGCCGGGTCGTCGAAGAGCGCGGTGTCGCCCGCCTCGTGCTCGCGCTGGATGAGCTCGAACATCGCGCCCTGCACGAAGCTCTCACCCGACACGTCGGCGGCCAGGAAGGGATCGACGTGCGCGCCCAGCGCGGCGAGGAAGAGCTCGTGGCGCAATCGCGCGTAGGGCGCGGCGATGGCGTCGACCGCGTACACGCCGTCGAACTCGCCGACCGCGTCACAGAAGTCCTGCACGCGCGCCTGGTCGTGGCCCTCGATGGGCCGCGTGCCGCAGTGAGCGGCGAGGATGGGCCCGAGCGTGGCCACCTCGAGGAAGGTGGCGTCTTGCTGGATGGAGAAGAGCTCGTCGGTGCTGGGCTTGCCCGCCTCGAGCATGGCACGCAGGCGCGCGTCGACCTGCAGGGCGCGCCACGGGGTCGCGCCCTCGAAGCCGACGAACTGCTGCGACGCCACGCCGTTCTCCACGATGCGCTGGTTGGTGGCGTTGATGAAGCCCTTCTCCGGGTTGGTCGCCTGCGGCTTCTGCTCGTCTGGCATGCGGCCGGCCCACAGCGAGGAGGCGCGCCCGCCGTCGCGCGGAAAGTCGACGCGTTGCTCGTCGCGCACGGGGATGGCGCCGCTCAGGCGGTACGCGATGGTGCCGTCCGTGAAGGCCATGTTGAGGTTCTGGGGGGGCGCAGCGAATTCCTGCGTGGCCACGAAGGCCTCGTCGATGTTGTGCGCTTTCGCGAGGTCCCAGAAGGCCGAGATCAGGCTGCCCATCTCCTCTGGCATCTGCGTCAAGGTCCACTGCACGGCGAGCTTCTCGCCCGAGAGCGGCGGTGGCGTCTCGTCGTCGCTGCCCCAGTCGGGCAAGAGCACGGGCCCAAAGATGCTGGTCTGGATGGTGCGCGTCACCACCTCGGCGTCGTCGCCCTTGCCGAGCTTGAAGTGCTCGATGCGCTCACCGAAGGCGTAGCTGGTGCCGTCGACGGTGTAGACGCCCTCGGTGCCCTCGGGGGTGCGCAGTACCACCACGTCGACGGTGTCGGCGAAGGCGGTGGTGACGCCCCAGGCCAGGTGCCGGCCGTGGCCGATGAGCACGTCGGGGACGCCGACGAAGGAGCCGCCCACCACCGAGAAGTCGGGGCCCTCCAGGTGCACCATGTAGAAGATGCCGGGGGCGCTGTGGCGCAGGTGCGGATCGTTGGCGAGCACCGGCACGCCCGCCGCGGTGTGCTCTCCTGCCACCGACCACGAGTTGGAGGCGCCCTGCCCGCCGCGCGCGAACCAACTTTTGAGCTCGGCCCCGAGCTGCGCGCGCAGGCCGGTGGCGCGCGTGGACGCCACCACGGGCGCAGGCGTGCTCTGTTGCACGGGGAGGTGCAGCGAGGGCTCGGGCAAGGGACCGGTGAAGGCGGCGCCGTCGTGCTCGTCGGCGGCGACCACGGGCACGCCGCCCGATGGCGTGTCTTGCATGAGCTCGGTGACGACCGGGTCGGTGGCGCCGCGCGCCTTGACGAGGCGCCAGCGCGCCATCTCCTCGTAGAGGCCCACGCTCAGGTCCCACTGCTGCAGGCGCGCCACGGAGAGCACCTCGCGCGGCGTGATGGGCTCCCACTCGAGGCCGAGGATGCTCATCTCGGCGCTCTTGCCCACCATGGTGGCGCCCTGGTTGGCGCCCGCGCAGTAGGCCTCGGCGAGCTCGCGGTCGCGCGGCGAGGCGGCGGCCAGCTGCTCGTCGATGCCGTGCATGAGCAGGGTGCGGTTGTCGCGGTCCATGGCTAGGAAGTCGGCGCCGAAGATCTCGGAGAGGCGCCCTTGCCCTGCGTGGATGTAGAGCATCATCTGGAACATGCGGTCGCGCGCGTGCATGACGCCGAGCGCGTAGGCGAGGTCGGCCTCGCTCTCGCCGTAGATGTGCGGGATGCCGAGCTCGTCGAGGCGCACCTCCACCTTGGCCTTGGGCCACTGGTCGCTCGACTGCAAGACGAGGGGCGTGTCTTTCGGCAGGTCGGCCGGGTGCCAGCAGGCGAGCGGGTGGCAGGCGGTGATCAGGGAGAGCAGGGTGAGCGTAGGGAGCGCGCGCATGGGCGCTTGTTAGCGCAGCCGCGCGCGGCGGCAAGCTGGATCACATTGACGTCGAGCTCGCGCTGCCTACGCTTTCGCCCATGCGCACGCTCTTGAACATCCTGTGGGCCATCATCGGCGGCGGCCTCATCACCGCGCTCGAGTACGCGCTCGGCGGCCTGGTGCTCTGCCTCACCGTCGTGGGCATCCCCTTCGGCGTGCAGTGCTTCAAGCTGGCCGGCCTGGCGCTCTTTCCCTTCGGCAAGGACGTGGTGGAAGACTCGAGCCTCGCGGGCAGCGGCGTGCTCGGCCTGGTGATGAACGTGCTGTGGTTCTTGGTGGCCGGTGTGTGGACGTGCATTACCCACCTGGGCCTCGCGCTCGGCCTGGCCGTGACCGTCATCGGCATCCCCTTCGCGCTGCAGCACCTCAAGCTCGCGGTGCTGGCGCTCTTCCCCTTCGGGCGCCGGGTCGTCGAGCGAGCCTGAGCCCGTCGCGGGCATGGACGCACGGGCGTGCGGGTTGTGATCCGGATCGAAGGACCAAGTTGTATCAGCGGTGGATCGACACGGTGAAACGACCGTACCGTTGAGCTTCGGGGGATGCGTGGGGACCGCACTGCGAGTGATGGTGGTGGAGGATGACGTCGATCAGCGACGCCTGATCACGTCCATGCTCGCACGCGCCGGTCACAGCATCGCGCTCGCCTGCGGGCGCGGCGACGACCCCGCCCTCACCGACACCGACGTCGACGTGGCGGTGATCGACCTGAGCCTGCCGGGGCGCTCGGGCGTGGAGCTGATCCGCGCCTTGCTCGACAAGCGCCCCGCGCTGCCGGTCTTGGTGGTGTCGGCCTCGAGCCACAGCGCGGCCATCACCGAGGCCTTGCTGGCGGGTGCCCTCGGCTACGTGGTCAAGGGCTCCAAGCTGCACGAGGTCGTCGACGCCGTGGAGCTTATCGCGCGCCGCACGCCGGCCTTCTCGCCGGAGGCGCGCACCGTGTTGGCCGCCCAGGGCGACGTCAACGTCGACAAGGCCCTCGCCCGCCTGCGCAAGTTCCTCTAGACCGGGCGCGTGCCCATCACTCCCGAGGAGCTCGAGATCGCGCTGCGCGTGCTCGGCGCCATCGCCGCCGACCGCAGCGTGCTCGCCAGCGTGAGCCGCGACGAGCGCGCGCGCCTGCAGCGCCTGGCCGGCGAGGTGGCGCGGCCCGATCTGCAGCAGCGCAAGCGCCTGCAGAAGGCGCTGGCGCGCGAGGGACGGCGCGCCACCCGCGCGCACGATGAGGCGCTGCGCAAGGGCGCCGGCATTCAGCGCCTGCGCAGCCAGCCCGTGTTCCAGGCCTTGCCGCCAGCGCCGCTCGGCTCCTCGACGAGCGAGGCGAGCACACCGCCGCGCTTCGCCGACGAGCGCAGGTGCTACGTGTGCAAGGCCCCCTACACCGAACGCCACCACTTCTATGATCAGCTCTGCCCCCCATGCGGCGAGCGCAACTTCGGCAAGCGTAGCGCCAGCGTCGATCTGCGCGGGCGCGTCGCGCTGGTGACCGGCGCGCGCGTCAAGATTGGCTACCAGGCGGCGCTCTTGCTCCTGCGCGCAGGCTGCACCGTGGTGGCGTGCACGCGCTTCCCGCGCGACGCCGCGCGGCGCTACGCCACCGAGCCAGACTTCTCGACGTGGCGCGAGCGCCTGCACATCTACGGCGGCGACCTGCGCCACACGCCGGGCGTGGAGCTGTTGGCCGCGCACCTCGAGCGCACGCTGCCGCGCCTCGACGTGCAGATCCACAACGCCTGCCAGACGGTGCGGCGGCCGCCGGGCTTCTACCACCACCTGCTCGACGACGAGCTGGTGTCGTTCGGCGACGTGCCGCACGAACAGCGCGCCTTGCTGGCGTCGTACGAGCAGCTGCGCGCCTCGGCCGGCAAGAGCGCGGGCGTGGCACAGCCAGCGCTCTTGTCGCAAGCAGCCAGCGACGCCGACCTGGTGCCGCTCGCGGCGCTGCCCGCGGCGTCGAGCGCCGTGGAGCTGTTCCCGAAGGGCGTGCTCGACGCCGACCTGCAGCAGGTGGATCTGCGCCGGCACAACTCGTGGCGCCTGGCGCTCGGCGAGGTGCCCACCCTCGAGCTGCTCGAGGTGCTGTTGGTGAACGCCACGGCGCCCTTCGTGCTGGCGCAGAAGCTCCTGCCGCTGATGGCGAGGAGCGCGAGCCCGCCGCCGGGCACGGCCACCGCGCACGACAACGCGCGCCACATCGTCATGGTGTCGGCCATGGAGGGGCAGTTCTATCGGGCGCACAAGACCGACAAGCACCCGCACACCAACATGGCCAAGGCGGCGCTCAACATGTTGGTGCGCACCTCGGCGGCGCCGCTGGCGGCGCAAGGGATCTTCCTGAACGCCGTCGACACGGGTTGGGTCACCGACGAGGATCCCGCGCACCTGGCGGCCAGGAAGGTCGAGGAGCATCGCTTCTCGCCGCCCCTCGACATCGTCGACGGCGCCGCGCGCATCGTCGACCCGGTGTTCTCCGGCTTCGCCACCGGCAGCCACGCCCACGGCGTGTTCTTCAAGGACTACGCACGCGCGCCATGGTGAATGCATCGCGCGGGCGACGCGCTCACGGCCGCGGCACGTCGCGGCCGAGCACGGTCTTTCTGCCATCGGCCTTGGCGGTGTCGACGGCCTGGCCGCCCAGGCGGCGCAGCTCCGCCGTCAAGACCGGGATGACCTCGTCGGAGCAGCGCAGGTCGCCCTGCGCGGCCACGTAGGCCTTGAAGCGCGACACCACGACGAGCGCCGGCACGTCGGCCTCGGCGGCGGGGCGCGGCACGTCGCGGTCGAGCATGGTCTTGCGCCCCGCGCGCCGCGACGCCTCGGCGCCCTCGCGCGCCAGGCGACGCAGGTGCTCGCTCAGGGTGGGGAACACATCGTCGGAGCAGCGCACGCCGTAGGTGTCGGCGAGGAATTCCTTGAAGCGCGACGCCACCACCAAGATCTCGGCACCGTCGATGCCCGGTGCGGGCGTGGGCTGCCCGTCGCGGGACGCCTTGGTGGGCGCCGCGCGCGGCGGCGTGGGGCTTGCGGGCGCGGGGGCGGCGTCGGGCGTGGCGGGCGCCTTCTGCTCCACGGCCCAGCCGTCGCGGTGGTTCTCGATCTCGTTGTGCACGGCCCAGCAGTCCGGCTTGCAGAACTGGATGGGCGCGCGCACCCGTTGGCACGTCGTCACGCTGCAGATCCAGTAGCGCGCACCGAGCGCGATCTCGTTCTTGCAGTTGCTGCACCGTCGCCAGAAGCCTGCCTCGCTCATGTCATCCTCATCGATCTCGCATTGATGGAGCGCGCTGGTGCCCGCGACGCGCTCGGCACAGTAGCGCAACCGCCGCCCTTCCGATCACGCGCCGCCCTTGATCGCTGAGCGCATCGTGGACGCCCACGCGCGGGCGTGCGCGGCGCGAGAGGGATCGTGCGGGTCCATGAGGCGCGCCGCGGCCTCGGCCACGAAGACCAGGTCCTCCTCCACCACCGAGCTCGCCTGCGACACCGCGCCGGCCGCAGCGACCGCGCGATCCCACGCCTCGAGGTCGCCGCGCGTCGCGGCCGCCGCCGCACAGATCCACCACACGGGCGCCATCACCATGGGCTCGGCCGCCGCCTTGGGCGAGTGCAAGAGCTCGTCGACCAGCGCCGCCGCACCCGTGGGGTCGCCGCGCGCGAGGAGGGTGTGGGCCAGGTTCAAGCGGAAGGTCCACCGGCGCGACAGCCCGCTCTTGGTGGCCATGCGCAAGGCCGCGCGATAGTGGCCCTCGGCCTCGTCGAGCTTGCCGGCGCGGCGCTCGAGCTCACCCAGGGCGTTGCTGGCGTTGGCCTCGCCCAGGCGATCGCGGATGGTGCGACAGAGCGCGCGCTGCTCGAGGAAGAGCGCGCGCGCCGCCGCGAAGTCGCCGCGCTCGAGCTCGACGTAGCCGAGGGACCACAGGCTCTGCGCCACGTCGACCTGACGGCCAACGGCCTGAAAGATGCCGTGCGCCTCGCGGTACAGGCGCGTCGCCGGCGCGCGCGCGCCGCGCCAGTAGTGCACGTCGCCGAGCGTGCGCAGCGCCTGCGCCAGGCCGAGCCGATCGTCGATGGCGGCGCTGTGCGCGCGCGCCTCCTCGAGGAGCCGCGCGGCCTCGTCGAGCTTGCCTGCGGAGAGCGCGGCCTCGGCCGCCACCCGGCGCGCGGCGGCGAACGCGCGTCGATCGGGGCCGGCGACGCGCGCGGCGCGGTCGGCCAGGCGGCGGGCCTCGTCATGCTGGCCCTCGCGATCGGCCACGGTCGCCTGCAGGATCAAGGCCGGCGCCATGCGCGCGTCGGTATCGCCAACGCCGCTGGCCACGCGCGCGCGCGTCCAGTCCTCCAACAGGCCCTTGGCCTCGAGCACGTCGCCCTCGTCCACCGCGGCGCGCGCGGCCGAGAACAAGGGCGCCAGCGCGCCGCCGGCGTCGCCCGCCGCCAGGCGGTGGCGGCCGATGCGCGCCGCTGCCACCGACGTGTCGGTGCCCCACAAGAGCTCGAGGGCGGCGGCCGCGCTCGCGTGGTGGCGCGCCAGGCGCTCCTCGTCGCGCGCGCGCCGCTCGATGCTGGCGCGCACCAACACGTGCACGAACACCATGCCGGCGTCGGTGCGGCGCGCCAGACCCGCGGCCACCACCGCGTCGAGCACCAGGTCGAGCACCGCGCTGTCGATGCGCTCCTCGGCGCAGGCGGTCTCCCACTCCACGAGGTCGACGTTGCCGCCGAGCACGGCCGCCAGCTCGAGCGCGCTGCGCTCCTCGGCGCTGTCGAGGACGGCGGCCACGCGCATGTCCCACAACGAGTGCAGCGCGTCGGGCAGCTCGGGCAGCGCACCGCCGGCCAACGCCGTCGGCGCCTGCCCGGGCACCAGCGCGCCGCGCTGCACCCAATCGCGCACGATGTGCACGGCGAAGAGCGGGTTGCCCTCGGTGCGACGGCGCAGCGCGTGGATCAGGCGCGGGTCGTCGCGCCCGATGAGCTGCGCGCACAAGGCGTCGGCGCTGGCGTCGTCGAGGCGATCGACAGGCAAGGCCATGGCGCCGTCCTTCGCCAGCAGCGCATCGAGCTGCGCGCGCACGCCCGCATCGCACAGCTCGTCCACCGCGGTACACACGAAGAGCGCGGGCAGCTCGCGCGCGTCGTCGAGCACGCGCTCCACGAAGGCGAGCGCGTGGCGCGCCCAGTGCACGTCGTCGAGCCAGACCACTAGCGGCCGCTCGCGCCCAAGCGCGGCCAGCAGGCGCACGAGGGCGCCGTCTTTGTCGTCGGCGTTGGCGAACACGCCCTCGCCGAAGCCGCCGAGCGCGCGCAGCTCACGCGCCGTCAGGTCGGCGTGGCTGAGCCAGCGGTCGCGCCAGTGACGCGCGCGCTGCTCGACCGCGTCCGCCGGCACCGTGGTGAGGCCAAGCATGCGGGCGACGGCGCCGGCAAGACCGTCGGCGCGGCCGGGGCTCGGCGCGAACGTTGCGTCGAGCACGATGGCGGCGCCGGTCTCGTGCGCGCGGTGGCTGAGCCACTCGGCCAGGCGGCTCTTGCCGACGCCGGAGGGGCCGCGCAGCACCATGGCGCGCGGCGCCGAGCGCTCGTGGACCTCGACGAGCGCGCGCCACAGCGCGTCGCACTCCTCGTCGCGGCCGATGACGGGCACGGGGCGCAGCGCGAAGAGCGACAGGCCCGCCTCGACGAGCATGCCCGTCTGGTGCGCTGCGCTGCTGGTGCGCCAGGTGCGCACCAGGGGGGCTGCGCCCACCTCGGCCGGCGGCGCCGTGGTAGCCGCGCCGTCGGGGGGCTCGTCGGTGACGTGGGGCGCGCGTGCGAAGGGTGAGGGCGACGATGGCGCGCTCGGCCCGGTGGGCTCGGCCGCGCGGCCGCGGCGGCGGCGCGTGGGCGCCGTCGATTGGGCGTCAGTGATGACGCGTCGCCCGAGCAAGGGCACCACGCTGGTTGGCACGCGGTCGGGCGGCGGCGCCGGGCGCGCGGGATCGAGCGCATGCAGCGCGGCGTCGGCGTCGGCCGCGCGACGGAAGCGCTCGGCCGGGTCCTTCTCGAGCAGGCGCGCCACCCACGAGGCGAAGCCGCGCGGCGCGTCGACGTCGGCGGGCAGGGGCGGCGGTGACGCGCTCTTGTGCAAGGCCGCGTACTCTTGCCAGCGCTTGGCCGTGAAGGGCGGCGCGCCAGTCGCGAGCCAGCGCGCCACGCAGCCGAGGGCGTACAGGTCGCTCCACGGGCCCACGTCGGCGGGGTGCAGCTCGAATTGCTCGGGCGCCATGAACAGCGGGGTGCCACCACCCAGATCGTCGCTGCCAGCGCCAAAGAGCGCGATGCCGAAGTCGGTGAGCTTGAGGCCAGGCCGCACGTCGGCGTCGGAGCAGATGAGGATGTTTTGCGGCTTGAGATCGCGGTGCACCACGCCGCGTGCGTGGGCGTGGGCCAAGGCGCCGAGCATGCTGCGCAGCACGTCGCTGGTGATGGCCCAATTGCAGGGCGGCGAGAGCACGCGCAGGTCACCGCCGCTGGCGAGCTCGATGATCAGATAGGGGCTGCCGACCTCCATGGGGCGCCCCCGCGCCGCCGCCGCGCGCGCGGCCGCGTCGTCGACCTCGCCGGTGTCGAGCACGGTGACGACGTGCGGGTGGTGCAGGCGCGCCACCGCCTGCACCTCGTTCAAGATGGCGTGGCGGGCGTGGCGCGTGGCGCGCGGCGCCAACACCTTGGCGGCCACCGAGAGGCCGAGCCGCTGGTGCACGCCGCGCCACACGACGCCGCCACCGCCGGCGCCCACGACGCCGTCGAGCGTAAAGGACCCTAGGGGCACCCCGCGTGGCACGGCGCAGAAGCTAACACTCCGTGCACCCAACGCCATGCGGGGGCTGCGTCACTCCGCTGGGGGAATAGCGTCGAGCATGCGCGCGCGGCGGCGCAGCCACCACACCACCGCGAACACGAAGGCGAGCGGCGTGAGCGTGAGGAAGATGGTGGTGCCAAGGAAGGCCAGGCGGCGCTCGCCGTTGGCGTCGAAGCACACCGAGCAGGCCAGCGCCGCGGGCGCCCAGGTGACGGCGAGCGTGATCACCAGGTGCCAGAGCCCGCGCGTGCTCACAGGTACACCACGGCGTAGAGCGCGGGCCACAAGGCCACCACGAAGGTCCACAGCGCCAGCACGGCGGCGAACGACGACGGGGCCAAGCGCCCGGCGGCGTGACGACGCCAGCACCACGCGAGCGCGGCCAAGCCGGCCAGCGCGTGCAAGGCGTGCGCGCCCACGATCATGTAGAAGAACGAGCCGTAGGTGGACGCGCGCATGGTGAGGCCCTCGCCCACCAGGCGCAGCCACTCGACGCCCTGCACCACCACGAAGGACGCACCGAGCACGAGCGCAGCGACGAGCGGTCGCGTCACGCGCGCCGTGGCCGCGCGCCGCGAAAAGGCGCGCCACGACAGCCACGCCAGCGCGCCCGAGCACAAGAGCACCAGGGTGGTGATGCCCGTGAGCTCGAGGGGCAGGCGCGGCTGCCCTGGGGGCGGCCACGCGCCCGGCGGCGCCGTGGACTTCACGATGGTGAAGGCGCTGATGAGGCCCGCGAAGAACATCAGCTCCACGGCGATGAAGATCAGCATGCCGAGCGTGGCGCTCGACACGAGCTGGCGTCGCGCCGGCGGCTCGGCGCCGCCCTTGACCTCGAGGGGCATCATGGGAGCGCTGATGGCCGTCATGCGATCACCTCGTCGTCGTGTGGGCTCACTTGGCCCCGTGCTCGGCGGCAGCGGCGCCGTGCGCCGCCATGCCGCGCTCCACGGCCTGCTTGGCGGCCACGTTCTCCCAGTTTTGGCCCTGGTGCTGCATGACGTCGGGCGCCACGCCGAACCAGAACAAGAGCACCATGGCGAGCACGCCAAGCTCCAGGTAGACCACCCACCGCTTCTGGATGTTCAAGTGCATGAAGTGCGCGCACACCAGGTAGGCCTTGACGATGGCGATGCCGAAGGCGGTGAGGATGGTGACGAGCTTGATGCCGAGCATGGGTCCGGCCACCGAGATGGCGAAGAGCACCGTCAAGATGCCCCAGATCTTCACGTAGAAGCTCGGCGGGTGGATGTGCTCGTCGGCAGCGTGGCCGTGCTCGATAGCGGCGTGGGTGCTCATGGGGTGCCTCGCTCGATGGTGGCCGTCACGCGCGCCTCACTTGGCGATGTAGAGGAGTGGGAAGAGGAAGATCCAGATGACGTCGACCAAGTGCCAGTAGATGCCGACGTACTCCACGCGCTGCAGCTCTTTGTTCTTGGCCGCGTCGAGGGCCACGATGGCCATGGCGGTGGCGCCCGCGATGACGTGCAAGCCGTGCAGGCCGGCGGCCGTGTAGTAGAAGCTCCAGAAGCCGCTCTTGGTGATGGTGAAGCCGTGCGAGATCTCGCCCGACCACTCGATGGCCTTGTTGACCAAGAACCACGCGGCGCCGCCGATGGTGAGCCACAGGTAGCGCGCAGCCTTCTTGCCGTCGCCGGTCTGGGCCGCCTGGTGCGCGAGCACGGCCGACAGTGACGAGGTCAGAAGGATGATGGTGTTGCCGGCGCCGAACCAGACGTTGGTGTGCTCGGCGTCGTAGGCCCACTCGGGGTGCCCCAGGCGCTGCATGACGTAGCTGGCGAGCAGGCCGCCGAAGATGACGACCTCGGAGGCGAGCAGCCACCACAAGGCCAAGCGGCCGGTGGGCAGGCCGGCGCTGGTCCTCAGGGTGGCGATGGGCTTGGCGAACGACATCGTGCGGTCCTCGTGGCGTGGCGACGTGCGCTCAGGCGGGCGCTCAGGCAGGCGGCAGGTGCTGTGGCGTGAAGTCGGCGGCGGCGCCGGGCACCGAGTATTCGTAGGGCCCGCGGTACACCGTGGGCATGGGGTGGAAGTTGCCATGCCCCGGCGGCGACGTGGTGGCCCACTCGAGGGTGGTGGCCTGCCACGGGTTGTCGCCGGCGGGCGGGCCCTTCAGCCACGTCCACAGCAGGTTCCACACGAAGAAGCCCTGCGCGGCGATCATGATGAGCAGGCCCACCGTGGATGCGATGCGCAGGTCTTGCATGGCGGCGTTGGTGAGGTCGGGGAAGTGGTCGTAGTTGTAGATGCGGCGGTGATCGCCCCACGCGCCGGTGATGAACAGCGGCAGGAACACCAGGTTGAAGCCGATGATGGTGAACCAGAAGTGCAGCTTGCCGATGGTCTCGTTCATCATGCGACCCGTCATCTTGGGGATCCAGTGCGTGAAGCCGGCGAAGCACGCGATGACGGCGATGGGCACGAAGGTGTAGTGGAAGTGCGCGATGACGAAGTACGTGTCGTGGAAGTAGATGTCCGAGCCCGACGCCCCGAGGAAGATGCCGGTGACGCCGCCCAAGAGGAACTCGGCGACGAAGGACAGCGCCCACAGCATGGGCACGTTCAAGCGGATCTGCCCGCCCGCAAGCGTGGCGATGAACAAGAACAGCATCTCCGCGATGGGGATGGAGATGATCAGCGTGGTGATGGTGAAGACGTTCGCCATGCGCGGGTCGATGCCCGCGACGAACTGGTGGTGGGCCCACACGAAGAACGAGATGATGCCGGTGGCGAACACCGTGTAGATGAGCGTCTTGTAGCCGAAGAACTTCTTGCGCGCGTTGCAGGTGATGATCTCGGCGCAGATGCCCATGGCCGGCAACAGCACCACGTACACCTCGGGGTGGCCGAAGAACCAGAACAGGTGCTGCCACAAGATGGGATCGCCGCCCTGCCCCGGGTCGAAGAAGTGGGTGCCGAGCTGCTGATCGAAGACCAGCATGGCGGCGCCGGCGACGAGCGGGCCCACCGAGACCATGAAGAGGATGCTCGCCACCACGATCATCCACACCACGATGGGGATGTTCATCATGCTCATGCCCGGCGCGCGCGCGTTCATGGCGGTGGTGATGAAGTTGATGCCGCCGAGCAAGAACGCGACGAACTCGAGCGCCACCGCCACCACCCACAAGGTGGAGCCGAGCGGGGTGAGGTTCATGGTCGCCTTCGAAGACAGGGGCGGGTACGCCGTCCACGCGCCGCCGAAGGCGCCGCCGTCGACGAAGAAGGAGCCGATCAACACCACGGCCGAGATGAGGAACACCTGGTAGCTGAGCCGGTTGATGCGCGGGAACGCCATGTCATCGCAGCCGGTCATGAGCGGGATGAGCCAGTTGCCGAACGCCGCGATCAGCACCGGCATGGCGAACCAGAAGATCATCACCGTGCCGTGCGTGGTGATGAAGGCGTTGTAGCGGCCCGAGCTCAAGAAGCCGACGCCCGGGATCCACTCGCCCGGCCACGCGAGCTGCATGCGAAAGCCGTAGGCCATGTAGCCACCGATGATGGCCATCAAGAGCCCGGTGATCATGTACTGAAAGCCGATCACCTTGTGGTCGGTGGACCAGAGGTACTTCGTGAAGAAGCTCTGCTCGTGCGCGTCGTGCGCGTCGTGCACGTGCTCGGCGGTGGGTGCGTCGGCGTGGTGCGGGGCGGTGGTCGTCGTCATGGAGAGGCCTTGCTCACTTGGGCGCGGGGGTGGCGAGGGCGGCGACCGGGGCGTGGCCAGCCACCCACTCGGCGTAGCGCTCGGGCTGCTCGATGACGATGGTGCCGACCATGGCGCCGTGGCCGATGCCGCAGATCTCGGCGCACTGGATGTCGTAGCTGCCGGTCTGCGTGGTCTTGAACCAGCCCTTGATGACGCGCCCGGGGATGGCGTCTTGCTTCAAGCGAAACACCGGCACCGAGAAGCTGTGGATGACGTCTTGGCTGACGAGCTCGAACTGCACGGTCTGCCCGGCCACCACGTGCAGCTCGTCGAGGGTCTTGATGTCGTCGGCGGTGTCGAGCTTGTTGTCGGGGCCGGGGTGCTGAAAGCTCCACGACCACTGCTGCGACACCACGCGCACCGTCTGATCGGGCGTGGGCATGGTCTGCTTCACCTCCACCCACACCCTGACGGCGGCCACCACGATGACGACGTCGCAGAGCAAGATGAGCCGGTGCGGCCACGAGATGAAGCGTGTGTGCTTGGGGTCGGTACCGTCGATGTAGGCGGCCTTGCCGCCCTCCTTCGCGCGGTACTTGAAGACGAGGAAGAACAGCACCCCCTCGGCCACGAAGAACCAGAAGCCCACCAACCCGCAGATGAGCAGGATGAGGACGTCGATGTCTTTGGCGAAGGTGGAGACCTGATCGACGGCGTGAGAGATCATGGGGCGGCCTCTACAACACGAAGATGACGACGACGCCGATCCACGCGGCGACGCCAGCCAAGGTGATCACCAGCGCCACGAGCGCGAGCTTGTTTTGGTCGGGCGGGACGCCGCTGTCCTTCACGTGTGCACCCCTTCTGGGAAAGATGCTGGGCAAGATGCTGGGCAAGATGCGCGGCCCATCAGCCGCGCGGCATCGACGCCACCCAGGCGGCGAGGTCCTTGATCTGTTGCTCGTCGAGCCCCACGGCCATGGCCTTCATGGTGGCGCCCGTGGCGTCACCCGGTTTGGCGCCGCGGATGCCGCGCTTGAAGTTCGCGAGCTGCGTGGCCACGTACCAATCGGCCTGGCCCGCGATGGGCGGCGCGTTGAGCTGCGGGTTGCCGGCGCCGTCGACGCCGTGGCACGAGGCGCAGGCGGCGTAGGCGGCTTTGCCGCGCGTGCTGTCGCCGCCGCTGACGCTGGGCGCCGAGGCGGCGTGGGGCAGGCTCGAGACGTAGTGGGCCACCACCTGCACCTCGCGCTCGGCGGGCAAGGTGAGCGCCATGGTGCGCATGCGCAGGCCGGCGCTGTCTTCGAGGTGGGCGCCGCGGGCGCCGATGCGGAACTTGTCGAGCTGGGCTTCCACGTACCAGCGGGGGAGGCCACCGATGGGTGGGGCGGCCAGCGCGGGTTTTCCCTCGCCCTTGGCGCCATGGCAGGGGGCGCACTGGTCGTAGCGGGCGGCGCCGCGCACCATGGGATCGCTCGGTCCCTCGCAGGCCACAGCGCCGAGCAGGAGCGCCACCGCGGCGAACTGCCACACCCCTTCGAGCCGGTTGCGCATCGTCTGCTGTCCTCCCGGCGGCGGAATCTGCTCTAGATGCCGGGAAGGGCAAAGGGTTTTGGGGGGATCAGCGGGGCGTCCGCGGCGTTTTGCCGCACAGTGCGCAACGAAGGCAAGCGCGCTCAGCCTTTGCGCCGGATGTAGCGCAGCTCGCGGCTCTGCCAGGCGGCGCCTGATCGCGGCTGGCGCTGGCACAGCAGCAGGCGCTCATCGGGCGTTGGCTGGCGCAGCACGCATCGCTCGCGATCACCCGCGATCGCGGCCGGACCCTCCAGCACCAGGCCGCCGTCGCGCTCGTCGATGACCCCCTCGTACAGGGCCATGGCGGTCGTCCCGCTGCCGAGGCGCGCGAGCTGGTAGCGCCGGCTTTGCGCGTCGAAGCCCGTCCACGACAGCTCCACGAAGGGCCGCTCGCCCGTCAGGCCCTCCAGGCGCTCCTGCACGAAGAGCCCGCCGAAGAGCGGCTCCACCACGGCGAAGCCCCGGCTCTTCGCGGGCGGCTCGCCAGCATTCTCCCAGGTGGTCAGCTCCACGTCCCAGGTGCCGACCATGGCGGCCAGGCGGGCGTGCTCGGGGCCGGGCGATGGGTGGCTCGAGTGGGTGGGCGCGGGGTGCATGGGCTCGGCTCCAAGCAGGGTGACGCAGATCGACAGCAAAAGCATGAGGAATGATAGCGCGGGCCGCCAAAAGGGCCGGCTCGGCGGTAGCCTCCTCGCGCATTCCGCGAACCCGCTTGGAGGAACCGATGCCCGTCACCAACAGCCCGTCCGTCCGCGACCTCGCCCAGAGCCTGCTCGCCAAGCAGAAGCTCGCCCGCTCCGACGTCGACGGCCTGCTCACGCGCGCGCTCCAGGACCAGAAGCTCACCACGGCGGAGCGCACGCAGATCCGCACGGTGGTCGACAAGTTCGCGGCCCAGAGCGACTCGGCCGACGCGGTGCAGCGCCTGCGCTCATTCCTCGACATCCGGGGCGACACGCTCAAGGTGCTGTCGAACCAGAGCGAGAGCAACGACGGCGTCATCGACGCCAGCGAGGCCAAGCGCATCCTCGACGTGGTCAACAGAGACGGCCACCTGTCGGTCGGCGACAAGAAGTCGCTGCAGGCCATCATGCTCGGCTGCAAGCTCACCGACGAGGCGCGCGACGTGCTCAAGGTGGCGCTCGGCCAGGGGGGCGGCACGCCGCCGCCCCCGGCCGGCACCATCACCGACATCGGGCTCAAGCCCCTCGACGGGAAGAGCTACGGCATCTCGGCCGACGGCGAAATCACCTCGGGGCCGAAGATCAACTTCGACGCCGCCGGCGCCCTGGAGATGTACCGCGGCGCCGAGGCGCTGGTGAATACGCGCGGCACGCCGCCGCTCAAGGGCGTGCCCACGGCGCTCAAGCTGAAGATGCTCGACTTCCTCACGAGCGCGTTCGCCGCCGGCAAGGACACGGGCGCATTGCCTGACGCCACCAAGCAGCGCATTCGCTCGGCCGCCGCCACCACGCTGCTCGAGCTCGTCGAGGGCGCCACCGCCGCCGACGGCGACCTGAAGAAGAAAGCGCTCGAGCTCTACCTGGCACAGGGCATCGCCGAGCCGCTGCACGGCCTGCGCGCATCGATGTTCTTCAACCTCGAGCGCGTGGGCCCCTCGCTGGACGCCGGCCAGGCCAAGCTCTTGGCCGACCTCAAGGCCAGCGTGGTGCCGGCGAAGCCGCCCTACGATCAGTGGTTCGCCGCCAACGGCGCGCGCCAGATCAACGTCAAGCACTACGCCCACAAGGAGTGCTGGGACTTCGCCACCGACCCCATCACCCAGTACAAGCAGCAGGGCTTCAAGGTCGTCGACGAGAAGCCCAACGCGCGCCCGCCCACCTGGGTGCTCGAGAAGACCAACAACAACGCGCCCGGCGGCGCGGTCACGGCGCGGGTCACCATCGAGCAGTCGCACGACGGCATTTTCTCGTCGATGAACGACCCGAAGACCAACGTCATCCTCTACACCGGCCACTCCAACCTGGGCGGCAACGTCAGCGAGGAGCTGCGCCTGGGCGCCGAGGAGAAGGGCAGCAAGCTCATCATGCTGGCCATGTGCCGCGGCAAGCAGAACATGCACGAGGTGGCCAACAAGTACCCGTCGGCGCACTTCGTCACCACCGACAACCCGAGCTACTTCTCGTCGGTGATGCCCATGGCGCTCGGCATGGTGGATGGCTGCCTCAACCAGCGCGACTACGAGGGCATGAAGAAGCAGACGCCGGCCATCTACGACGTCAACGGCAAGGACAACTACTTCTACCCGCACGAGCCGCGCCGCTACGCCTACTACGACGTCGACAAGGACGGCCTGATCGACGGCAAGGGCGCGCACCGCGACCGCATCTTCAACCTGACCTTGCGCCCGCCCACCACGCGCCGCCTGGACGGCGTGGTGCGGCCGAACACCTTGAACCCGCGCGAGCTCGACGGCACCCACGTGGACCACGCCACGCAGTTCCTCAACACGCTGGTGACCTACCACGTGGATCACGGCAACCACACGTCCAAGTTCACCAACGCCGACATGGACAACTTCCTGTCGGGCGGCTGGTTCGACGGGCCGGCCACCGAGAAGGTGCGCGTCACCAAGAACAGCGACGGCACCATGTCGGTGGGCGTCAACAAGGGCCTGCACGATCAGTCGTGGGCCGTGCTCGGCACCATCGTGCAGTTCGAGGTGGCCAAGCAGCTCCTGCAGGAGCGCAACGGCGGCACGCTCACCAAGGAAGACGAGGCGCGCGCCATGCTCTTCGCGGGCGAGTACCTGAGCTACATGTACTGCTCCATGGAAGAGGCCGAGCAGGGCATCGCCGCCATCTCGAAGGACACCAAGTTCTTCCAGGGCACGCGCTTTGGCCACCTATACAAGGCAGTGGAGGCCGACGGCCACGGCTATGTCACCGACGCGCAGATGAAGGCGTTGATCGCGCTGCGGCCCTGAAGTAGCGCCTGCCCGCGATGGCGAGCGCACCCACCGTCGAGAAGGTCGAGCTGTACCACGTACGGGTGCCGCTGCCGGCCACCTTTTACCCGTCGTGGATCCCGGGCTTTCCGCAGCGGCAGAACCGCTTCGACCTGGTGCGCATCGTCGACAGCGACGGGCTCGAGGGTGTGAGCGCGGGTCCTGCCATGGGGCGCGAGCGCGCCGGGCTCGGGCAATTGCTCGGGCCCTACCTCCTCGGCGAGGACGCCACCGACCTCGCGTTGGTGAAGCAGCGGCTGCGGGAGATGGGCTACCTCGGCTGGAAGAACGCGTGGATCGAGCACGCCTTCTGGGACCTGGCGGGCAAGCGCGCCAACAAGCCCGTGTATCAGCTCTTGGCGCCCGAGCTCGAAGGCAAGGAGGTCACGGTCAAGCTCTACGCGTCGACGGGCGAGCTGAAGGAGCCGGCGGCGCGCATCGCCGAGTGTGAGGCGCGCATCGCCGAGGGCTTCGACACCATCAAGCTGCGCGTGCACGACGTCGACGAGGCCAAGGACATCGCGCAGGTGGTCGAGGTGGCGCGGGCGCTGCAGGGGCGCGTCACCCTCGGCGTCGACGCGAACCAAGGCTGGCGCGTCAGCGCCATCGCCGACGCGCCGCTGTGGGATCTGCCGCGCGCGCAGCGCTTCGCCACCGCGTGCGCCGAGGTGGGCGTCGCGTGGATCGAAGAGCCCTTGCCCATGGACGGCTACGCCGACCTGGCGGCGCTCAGCACGCTCTCGCCGGTGCCCATCGCGGGCGGCGAGCTGCACACCGGCGGTCTGCCCGAGCTCTCGATGATGATCGAGAAGCGCTGCTACTCGATCTTCCAACCCGACTGCTGCTTCGCGGGCGGCATGGCCGACACCCTCGAGGTGGCGCGGCGTTGTCGCGCGGCGGGCCTGCAGTTCAGCCCGCACACCTGGACCAACGGCTTCGGCTTCGCGGCCAACCTGCACGTGTTCGCCGCCTCGGGCTTCGCCGCCGAGAAGGCGCTCGAGTATCCCTACAACCCGCCCTCGTGGACGGTGGAGGCGCGCGACGGCGGGCTCATGGACCCCTTCGTGCACCAGCGCGGCACGCTCAAGGTGCCGCAGAAGCCCGGCCTCGGTGTCGACGTCGACTGGGGCGCGGTGGCGCGCTACGGCACGCGCACCTTCGTGATGGACAAGACGCGGCTGATGATCTTCGGCCTCTTCGATCGCGGGCTCAAGGCGGCCAAGGAGATCGACGCCGCGCGGCGCGCGCGGCGCGCGCGGCAGCTGTGAGGGCGCTCGCGGAGCTCATCCCGATTGGTCGATGATCAGCGACCAGCGGGAGCCGTCTTGGGTGGGGGCCCCGCGTCCGGCGACGCCGGACGCGGGGGCGGGTCTGGCGACAGACCCTCCCAGAGGGACATCCCCGATCTCGATGAACTGCGTTCATCGAGATCGGGGATCAGTCGTTCGGGTCGGTGCTGCGCTCGAGGTCGACGTCGCAGGTCTGCACCACCGTAGCGTTGTCGTCGAGCTGATCGATGTGGCCCTCGAGCTCGGTGAGCTCGTCGTTGCCGTACTCGAGGTCGACCGTGAAGTCGGCCAGGGGCTCGTTGTCGGTCTGCAGCTCGAAGCGGAAGCTGCCGTCCTCGGGGTCGACCTCACCGTCGTCGATGGTGCCGCGGGCAATGACGTCGCCGATGATGATGTTGATGCCCTCGATGTAGACCACGCCCTCGACCTCGCCGTCCTTGGTCTCGTTGAGGATGGCCGAGATCGGGTAGGCCTCGTTCGGACAGGAAGCCGTGCCCTGCCAGCCGCCGTCGAGCAAGGGTCGGCAGCCGGTGGCCGCGAGCACGAGGGAGAGGACGACGAGCGCGCGCAGCATGTTCCACCTCGGGGGCTGACTCGCTATGGACTGTGCCATGCACACCGCCCCGCGCACCACTTCGCAAGAACGCCCGCACCCCTCGCGCCTGAGCGCGCTGCGCGAACGCATGCGCAGTCGCGGTCTGCACGCCCTCATCGTGCGCTCCACCGACGCCTACCTGAACGAGTACGTTCCCGAGGCCGAGAGCACACGGGTGTGGTTGACGGGCTTCACGGGCTCCATGGGCGACGCCGTCATCACCGGCGACCGCGCCGTGCTCATCGTCGACGGGCGCTACACCACGCAGGCCGCGCGCGAGGCGCCGGGCTTCGAGGTGCGCACCGTGCCGCTCGGCACGTCCGTCGAGGCTGGGTGGATGGGGCTGTTTTCCGAGCTGGCCGCGCAGGGCATCCGGCGCGTGGGTATCGAGGCCGATCGCCTGCCGCAGGCCACGTGGGAGAGCGCGCAGAAGCAGGCGAGCGGCGCCGGCCTCGAGCTTCTGCCCACGGTGCCGAGCCTGCTCGAGGAGTTGCGGGCCGAGCGCGGTGAAGCGCCCGGCCTGCGCGCGGGAGCCACCTGGCCCGTCGATGCGCGCCTGACGGGCCGCACGGTGCGCGCGCGCCTCGAGCTTGGCCGGGCGCTCTTCG
This sequence comes from Deltaproteobacteria bacterium, assembly GCA_020850995.1. GTDB lineage: Bacteria > Myxococcota > UBA727 > UBA727 > VGSZ01 > JACOUT01. Next base: position 13,922 of record JADZDP010000157.1, on the reverse strand, counting down.
ACGACAAGAAGCTCGACGGCCTGCTGGTGGTGGCGCTCGATGAGATCGCGTGGCTCGCCAACCTGCGCGGCGATCACTTCCCCTACCAAGCGACCTTCCGCGCGCGCGCCGTGGTCACTGGCGACGAGCTGCTGGTGGTGCTGGAGGGTGGCAGCGCGCCCGCCGCCGAGGCTGGTGTGTCTTTCGTCATGAACGGCCTCGAAGGCGCGCTGGCGCAGCTCGCGGCCAAGGCCGGCGGGCGCGCGCTGCGGCTTGGCTACGACGGCCGCGGCACGCCCGCGCACCTGGTGAGCACGCTCAAGGCCCGCGGCGTCGAGCTCATCGACGTCGAGAGCCCCTTCGCGCTGGCGCGCACCAAGAAGACGCCGGCGGAGCTCTCGCACATGCGCGACGCCTTCGCGCGCGCCGATCGGGTGATCGCCCAGGTGACGAGCTGGGTGTGCAACGCGGTGGCGAAGGGCGAGCGCGTCACCGAGGCCGAGGTGTGCGAGAAGACCGAGCAGCTCTTCAAGGGTAGCGGCGCGCGTGGCCTGTCGTTTCAGGTGCTGGCCGCCGCCGGCAAGCACGGCGCCATCATCCACTACACGCACCCCGACGCGCGCACGCCGCTACGCGCGGGCGAGCTCTTCCTCCTCGACACCGGCGCCTTCTACGAGGGCGGCCTGGCCACCGACCTGACCCGCACCTTCTTGCTCGGGGGCCCGCGCCAGAAGGCCAGCGCCGAGCAGAAGCGCCTGTTCACGCTGGTGTTGCAGGGCGCCATCGCCGGCATGCGCGCGCGCCTGCCGGTGGGCGCCACCGGCGAGCAGCTCGACGCGCTGGTGCGCCAACCGATGTGGCAGGCGGGGCTCGACTACGGCCACGGCACCGGGCACGGCGTGGGCGTCAACGTGCACGAGAGCCCACCGCGCGTCACCATCGGCTCGCGCACCGTGCTCGAGCCGGGCCAGGTGTTCTCCATCGAGCCCGGCTTGTACTTCCCCGACTTCGGCGGCATCCGCATCGAGAACCTGTGCACCATCGTCGAGGACAAGGTGAAGCCACGCAAGGGTGTGCCGCGCTCCTTCTTGCGCGTGGTGCCCTTGACCTTCTCGCCCTTCGACGCGCGCCTCATCGATCGCGCGCTCTTGAGCGCCAGCGAGCGCGCCTTCCTCGCGTGGTTTCACAGCAAGAAGCGCACACGCTTGCCGCCGCTGGACTGATTGGCACGGCTCAGGGCGTCCAGCGCTCGAGCACCTCGTCGTCGCCCTCGAGCTCGAGCACGATCTCGTAGGCGCCGCCGCTGCCGTCGTTGAACGCGAGCTCGCCCACCACCGCGCCGTCGAGCTCGAGCGCGCCCTCGGTCTCGGCCCAGAACTCGGGCTCGGTGGGCGCCGAGTCGACGAAGGAGCGACGCACGCGCCCCTCGTCGAGCGAGAGCCGCTTGCCGGCCACCGTGGCCTCGAGCGTGGTCACCGTGGTGCGGTTCTCGTACGCGTGCTCGGAGATGATCAGGATGTAGTCCTCGTCTTCCTCGATCTCCACCTCGAGCCGGTCGGCCGTGACCAGGCTGGTGGTGCGCTCGTTCGACTGGTAGCGCACGAGGTCGCCGTCGATCTCGCTGGTGGCGCTGCCCTCCTCGTCGAGCTCGAGCTCATAGGTGACGTCGTCCTCCTCGAAGATCCCCTCGGCGCTGCGCTCGAGCGCGTCGTTGTTGCGCTCGGAGACCAGATCGAGGTCGAAGGCGTCCTCGCGGATGACGCGCGCGCGGATCTCGTGGTCGTGCAGCAAGACGACGCCCAGCGAGTCCACCTGGCTGATGGCGAGCGCGTCGATGCGGTAGCGCGTGTCGTGCCCCTCCTCGCGCAAGACCAGCTCGTCGGCGGGCTGGTCGTCGTAGCTCGGCGCGCCGCCGCGCACATCGACGGTGCCGCGGGTGATGAAGTCTTGTGCGCCGGCAAGCTCGGCGGCCGCGCCCGCGGCCATGACGCACGCGAGCAGCTGCTCCTCCACCAAGGTGCGCGGCTCCACGTCGGCCCGCATGGCGCGCATCGCGGCCTCCTCGTCGTCGAGCGCGCCGCCGGGGTCGAGCAGGCCGCCAAGCGTGCAGCCGGCCAGCGCTGCGAGCGTGACGTGCGCGAGGACCAGAGCGATGAGCGAGCAGCGCGGCATGGCGAACCCCCGGCGCGCCCATAGCGCGCCGCCGGCCACTTGGGGAGCCCGCGCGTCGAAGGGTCAGCGAGCCTTCACACGTTGCCGATGCGGGCGTCGGCCACGCGCGCGGGCCCCCGCTGGCCGCCCGCGTGGATGGCGCGCGCCAACGCGTAGTTGTCGAGGAAGGCCACGCTCGGCTGCTTGTTGTCGTCGTGGCGCGCCTTGCCCTGCGCGTCGATGACCAGGCCGCCGTCGTCGGCGTGGTGCTCGGCCAAGAAGGTGTTGCCGCCGTGCACGCCGAGGGCCAGCGCAGCGTGCGGCTTGACGGCCTTGAGCGCGCCCACCAGCGAGCCCGGGTCGCCGTTGTCGAGCGCCACGTCGGCGACCTTGAGGCGCTCCGCCACCACCACGATCTCGCGCACGCGGCCGCCGTCGTTGACCTTGTAGCGCAGCGCCATGGTGTCGGCGGGCGAGCCGCCGATGCGGTCGGGCAAGCGCTTGCCCTTGCGCCCGATGAGCGCGGTGCCGAAGGCGTTCTTCATGGCGGCGTCGAGGTTCTCTTGGTGCGAGACGAAGCCACCAGCGGGATTGTTGGTGATGCTCTGGAAGGGGCCGTAGCCCGTTATCAAGATCGTGATGGGATCCTGCGCCGTCTCCTTGGCCGCTTGGAACCACCCTTGGATGGCAGCGCCAACTACCTTGCGGTGCGCGGCGTAGCGCGTGGCGACGTCGATGGTGGCGCTGGGCGCGGCGCCGCACTGGGCGTCGAAGGGCACGTGCAAGAAGCCGCACAAAGGCTCGCCTTGCGCGTTCTTCTTGATGCCCACCTCGGTGGCGAAGCGCTGCAAGGTGAAGAAGGCATGCTCGCAGTAGAAGTTGCCGGGATCGGCGCCGTGCTCGACCTTGGTGCCGGCGGCGTCGAGCAAGGTGTCGGGGATCTCGGCGTGCGTCACCGCCACCGAGCGCGGCACCGGCGTGCCGCTCGTCCGATCGAAGAGGTCCACGGGGGCGTCGCGGCCCGGCAGCGGCATCGGCAGCACCGGCGACGGCGCGCCCAGCGTCGACGAGCCCGTGGCGGTGGTGCTGGTGGACGTGGGCAGGCCGCTCACGCGGTTCGGCACGATGGGCATGAGACAGGCTAGCGCCGTCTCGGGGCGAGGACCAGGCGCGGCGCTCTGCCAGCGATCACCGACGCGACGACGGCGCCGCACGGCAGCGTGACCACGCTCAACACCCCGAGGGCTGGTAGGCCAGCTCGGCGTCCCCGTCCTGGCCCGCGCCGCTCCACAGCTCTTGGTAGCGCGCCAGGCCGCTTCGACCGCCGTACTCGCACAGGGGCGCGGACTCGTGCAGCAGGTTGAAGTCGAGGTCGATCTCGAGCACGGACGCGTCGTGCACGTCCTCCACACCCGGGCGCGCCAGCACCACAGCGTCGTCGTCGCTGGCGAAGACGTGGAGCTGGCCGCGCGGTTGGCCAAGCGCGGTCTCGCGCGAGGCGGTGAATGGCTCGTGCGCGCCGGCAAGATCGCGCGTGTCGCGCCACGCGACCACGGTGTCGGCGCGCAGCGCAGCGAGCAGCTCGCTGTCGGCCCCGAGGTACGCGCGGTTGAACTCGCGGTCGCCGCAGCAGCGCAGGCAGCCCTCGTGCTGGCGGCCGCGCACGGCGTAGAGCCGCACGACGTGGGCGAGCACGCTCGCGCCTGCCGGCAGTGCGCTGCGCTTGCCGAGCAGGTCGGTGACCAGGAGGAACACGGCGCGTTGATCCTCGTCGAGCGCACCCCACGCTGCGCATCGGCCCGCGGGCACGGTGTCGAGCAGGCGATCGCGCTCGGCGCCGAGCGACCACGGCGACGGCTCGCCGGGCACGTCACCGGCGTCATCGAGGGACGGTGCGTCGGCGGCGGGTCCCTCGGCGTCGCTCTCGCCAAGGGTGCGGTCGTCGGCGACCTCGGCGTGACGCTGCGCCTGCTCGCGCGGCGCTGCGACGTCGCCGCACGCCAGCGTGCCCACGAGCTGCAGCACCATGAGCGCAACGCACCTTGCTTGCTTCGCCATAGGTGTCGACGCTAGCAGCGTCGCGTTCGGCGCCGCGACGCCGTTTTCTCGAGGAAGCGTCAGTTGTCGCCGCCGCCCTGGTCGGTGTCGAAGGTGCCGCTCCAAGAGCGATCGTCGAGCGCGAGGCACAGCGAGGCCGGCGCGTCACCGAGGTTCTCGAGCGCGAGCACCAGCTGCTCGCGCGGCACGCGATAGTTGACGCGGGCGAACTGCTTGCTCTCGTCGAGCACGGCGCGGCGCGAGCGCAGCCCGTCGCTCACCGCCACCAGGCCAAGCTCGGGGCGCGCCGCGGCGGCGTCGAGCCAGCCCACCCAGGCCTGCGACAAGAACGGGAACAGCCGCGCTTGGTCGCGCAGCCGCACCTTGAGCTGCCCGCCCGCCGGCACCTCGATGGTCAGGCAGCGGCGACGTTCGCCAGCGGCGTCGTGCGGCTCCAGGGCCCACCGAGGCTGTGGCGGCTCCAGCGTGGCCGACGCCAAGAGCGCCGCCGGCACGTCGACCTCGTCGCCACGGGTGGGGGCGCTGCGCAGGCGCTCCGTCTGCCAGTCGAAGAAGCGCAGCGCGTCGTCGCGGGCGCGCTGCGCCTCATCGCCGAGGGCGGCCACCAGGTTGCTCTGCTCGAAGGGGTCGCTGCTGAGGTCGTAGATCTCGAGGCCGCGGCCGCCGCGCTGCGCGATCACCTTGCGATCGCCGTCGAGGAACCCGGCGAGCGTGAGCGGTGGGTTGAGCGCGCCGATGAAGATGCGTCGTGGCTCTACTGCGGCGTCGAGCAGCGACTGCCCGCGGTGACGCGGATCGAGCGGCACGCCGAGCGCGTCGAGCATGGTGGGCAAGAGGTCGAGGTGGGACGAGGGCCGCCCGAAGCGCGCGCCCTGCGGGAACAACTTGGGCGAGAGCAGCAAGGCGGGCACCAGCAGGTTGTTCTCGTAGGCCAAGCGCGCGCCGCGCGTGGCGTGGCGCGCGCTGCCGAAGGGCGCGCCGTGGTCGGCCACGAAGATCACCAGCGTCTCGTCGGCCAGGCCGCGCGCCTCTAGGCCCTTCATCAGCTCCTCGAACACGAGGTCGACGTAGCGCACGGCCGAAAGGAAGCGCTCATAGCGCGCGTCGACGGTGGCGTGGGGCACGTCGGGCGGCAGGCTGTAGGGGTAGTGCGCGGCGATGGGGATGACCACGGCGGCGAAGCGCTCGTCGCTCGAGAGCGAATCGATCCACGACAGCGTCGCCTTCACGGCCGCGCGGTCGTCGATGCCCCAGTGGTGCGTGAACCAGCGCTCCGGGTCCTCGGCGGCGATGGCGGGCGCGTCCAAGAGCGTGTGGTAGCGCCGGCCACCGAGCAGCGCGAGCTTGTCGTAGAAGCCAAAGGGTCCGCCGTGAAAGACCGCGCTCTTGACGCCCTGCGCAGCCATCACCTCGGAGAGCTCGCCGCAGTCGATGCGCGGGTTGAGCTTGGTGATGTTGCTGGCGTCCGGCGGCGGATAGTCGGAGCACACCAGCGAGTAGATGGCGGCGATGCTCTTGTGGAAGGTCGCGTGGTAGCGCGTGAGCTCGACGCCGCGTTGCGCGCGCGCGGCCAAGAGCGGCGTGGTATCGCGCTCGGGATCGCCGAGGGTGGTGAGCTCACGCGGGATCCCCTCGGCGTAGAAGAGCAGCACGTTCCTGACGGTGGCGCCGGCCACCGAGGGGGGCGGCGCCTTCATCTCGTCCGTCCACAGCTGCGCGCGCTCGAGCGCGGCCCAACCCTCGGGAGTGGCGGGCGCGGCGGCAGCGGCCTCTTCCTCGCCGTCGAACACGCTGGCGACGAAGAGAAACACCGGCTGCTCGCCCAGGCCGCGGTCGTAGGCCGAGAGCCACAGGCGCTCGACGGGGTGCACGATCAGCCCGAGCAGCAACGCGGCGCCTGGCGCATGCAGCCAGCGCCCACGCGGGATGCGCGCCAGGCGCGCCAGCGGCCACAGACACGCGACGGTGAGCGCGCACAAGCCGAGCGCGGGAACGAAGTCGCGCGGCTCCACGAGAGAGAACACGTCGCCCACACCGCCGCCCTCGCCTCCCGACAGGCGCCACCAGGTGATGGGTGTCTGATCGAGGCGATACGAGAGCGCGTTGGCCGCCATCCACAGCGAGGTGATGAGCCCCACGCCGAGCGCCAGCGGCCCGAGCGAGCGGCCGGCCACCACCACGCGCGCCGCGCGCGCGGCGGCGACGCCGAGCAGGCCCGCGAGCAACACCTCGCCCGCCAGCGTCACCGGTAGCCAGCGCAGCAGGCCCGGCGCCGCGCCTTGCACCGCCTCGTCGACGACGATCCAGGTCTTGGCCGCCACCGCGCCCGTGAGCACCACCAGGAAGGTGTAGAGGCCGAAGCGGCGCGCGCGCGTGGTGGCGTCATCGGCACCGAGGCTCAGGTCGGCGGCGGGCGTCGGTGACCCCGTCATCGGCGCCTTCGCAGCACGGCGAGCAGGGCGAGCCAGGCGACGGCTAGCGCCGGCGACTGCGAGGCACAGCCCGCACAGCCCTCGCGCTCGAGGGGCGGACCCTCGCCTTCGCCCTCGCCTTCGCCCTCGCCTTCGCCCTCGCCTTCGCCTTCACCTTCGCCTTCACCTTCGCCTTCACCTTCGCCTTCACCTTCGCCTTCACCTTCGCCTTCACCTTCGCCTTCACCTTCGCCCTCGCCGAGCCCCAGGTCGGCGGCGCGGTGGGCGAGCGCCGATAGGTACGCGCCGGCACCAAAGCCCATCATGGGCACAGCGCCGTCGGCGAGGCCGGCGTTCCCGAGGCCGCCGGGGCGCAAGAGCTCGGGGATCTGCCCCAGGTTGTCGACGCCCACGCGCGTGACGTGCGCCACCAGACGCGCGGCCTCCACGTCGTCGCCGGCACGGCGGAAGGCCCGCGCCAACCACAGGTCGATCACCAGCCACTCCTTGCTGTCGTACTCGCCGCCCTCGTCGTTCCTGAAGTAGCCAGGCGTGCTGGCGCGCACGCCGCCGAGCGCGGCCAGCGTGGCCAGGGCGTTGACGCCGGCCGGGTCGAGCACGTCGCGGTTGAAGGCCTCGACGACGGCGGCGTCGAGCGTGCCACCACCGGCGAGCAGCTCCTCGCGCGACGAGGCGAGCGCGCCCTCGTCGTCGAGCAGGTGCGCGGCCAGCGCGGCGGCCAGCGCGTCGCCAGCGCCGCGGTAGGCATCCGCGCTGGCATCGCCGCGCGCCGCCAACACCTCGGCGAAGGCGCGCAAGCCCGCGGCCGCGCACGCCGTGGAGTAGCCGTACTGACGACGACCCACGCTGTCGGCGCTGGCGCTCCAGTGCGTCTCCCAGATGGAGCTGTCGGGGCTGAGCAAGCCGGTGGCCGGGTCGACCAGCGACAGCAGCACGTCGGCCACGCCGGCCTTCACCAGGTCGAGCGTGGCCGTCAGCGTGGCGGCCTCGCTGCCGCCGGCGCTGAGCGCGCGAGCGAAGGCATGCAAGAAGAGCCCGAAGTCGTCCCACTCGATGTTGGGCCCGCTCGCGTTGGCGTCGCTCTCCTCGCGGCCGCCGCCGTAGTAACGCGTGACGCTCACGAGATAGGGCCGCCCCACGTACGCCTGGTAGTCGCCGACCTCGGCGTTGAGCATGAAGCCAAGCGCGCGCGCCGCTTCTGCGCGCTTGCCCACGTCGAGCAGCCCCTCGATGGCGTAGGCCTGATCGCGCGCCCAGGTGATGTTCCACATGCCCGGCGGCAGCGACGCCACGATCTGCCCGTTGGGGCGTCGCCCGGGCCCACCGTCGCTGCTGTCGCGCACCTGCGCCGCGCGCAAGAGCGCCAGCGACCAGCCGGCGAGGCGGCGCTCGTCGACGGACAGGTCCGCCGGCAGCGACGCGTCGGCGACGAAGGCGCGCGCGGCCGACAGCTCGCTCTCCACCAACGCGCCCGCGCCGCGCGCCGCCACCCACGCGTCGATGTCGTCGTGGAGCTGGCCGGCGTCGGTGGCGCCATACGCGAGCAGCACGCCGAAGCTCGCCTGCGCGCCGGGCGCCAGCGCGCCGCCGGGGGGCGTGAACACGAAGCCGTGCACCACGTCGTCCTGCACGCCGCTGTCGTCGCGCGTGGGGATGGGCAGGCCGTCGTTCACCAGCGGCCACGGGTTGTCGGGGCTCATGGCGTGGCCGCTCGACGTCGTGAGCGCGCGCGCCACCAGCACGCCGCGCGCGCCCGTCTCCACGATGGCGTCGTGCGCGGCCTGGTAGCTGGCGTGCTCCGCCAGGGTGCCGTCGGCGCCACCACCGAGGTGGAAGTTGGCCAGGCTCACCACCGAGACGCCCGACACCGTCGACGATCCCAGGTTGCTCACCGTGACCATGGCCAGCACTGCCGGGCGCGCCAGGCCATAGGGCGAGAGCCAGCGCGTCTCGACCGTGAGGCCGGCGTCGTGCTGGCGCAGCACCACCGCGTTGGCGTCGTCCTCGGCGCGCACCTCGTCGACGCCGACCTCGGTGAGCCAGCGGCTCGAGCTGGCCGTGCGCAGCGCGAAGTAGGCGTCCCACGCCAGCTCGGGCGTGGGCAGCCCCTCGTCGAGCGCGGCGTAGAGCGCCGGGCGGAAGGAGTCGAGGCGAGCATCGCTGAGCCGGATGGCCGCGGCGCCGACGCCGTTGGCAAGCGGGTAGTGCTCGACGGTGCGCGCAGCCAGCAAGAGCGGGACGAGCGCCAGCGCGCCGAGCGCCGAGCGCCAGCGCGCCCCGCCACCACCGAGAGCCCGACCACCTGCCATGCGGCGACGCTGTCGCGCGCGCGCCGCATGCTCAAGACCATCCGACCACCTTGACTGGTCCCAAAGGGCACCGGATAGTGCCGCACGACGACACGGCGGTTGTAGCTCAGTTGGTAGAGCACTGGATTGTGATTCCGGGTGTCGCGGGTTCGAGCCCCGTCAATCGCCCCACCACAGCGTCACGGCGGCGACCTTCGGGTCGCCGCCGTTTTTTTCATCGCAACACCGTCGTCGCCGTCGCCGCTTGGACGTGCCGGGCCCTCACAGCCCGTCGCAGATCTCGTAGTCCACGTCGGCCGGCTCGTCGCCGCACATGCCATCGCAGTAGCCCGAGGCGCACTGGTCGTCGTCGTCGCACAGGGCGCCGTCGTCGAGCAGATCGGTGCACGTGAAGCTGCCGTCGCCGGCCAGGTCGCGGCAGCGCAGCCCGGTGGCGCAGTCCGCGTCGGTGGTGCACGCCGCGCCCACCGCCGCCAGCGCGCGACACTCGGTGCGCCCGTCGGCGGTGTCGTAGCGACACACCAGGTCGGTGACGCAGTCGTCGTCGACGCTGCAGGGTTCGCCCGCCGCCGCCGGCCCGGCGCAGCTCTCGCGTCCGAGCGTACTGTCGTAGCGACACTCGAGGCCGGCGACGCAGTCGAGCGGGCCCTCGCACCCCTCGCCCTGCGCCGAGGCCGCGCGACAGAGCTGCTGCGACTGCGCGTCGTTGTAGCGGCAGTCGAGCCCGCTTTGGCAGTCGGCCGTCCACTCGCAGCGCTCGCCGGCGGCGGAGGCGCCGCGGCACACCGTGCGCGCACCAGCGTCGTTGAGGCGACAATCGAGCCCCACGGCGCAGTCGAGCAAGGACGTGCAGCCCTCTCCCGACGACGAGAGCCCACGGCAGACGTTCTGCGTGCCCGCGTCGTTGGCGCGACAGCTGAGCCCGGCCGCGCACTCGCCGGTGTTCGCGCACGTGGCGTCTTCGGCCTTGACGGCGACGCAGGTGTCGGAGCCCACGGTGTCGCAGTACAAGCCGCTGGCGCACTCGCTGGTGCTGACGCAGGCCTGGCTGGCTCCCTGGCGCGCCAGGCAGCGGTCTTCCAGGGCCACGTCGTCGTAGCGGCACTCTTCGTCGGGGCCGCACGGGTCCACGTCGCCGTTGAGCGCGCAGGCGGCGTCGGCGGCCAGGGGCGCTTGGCAGACGTCCTGCAACGACGCGTTCTCGGTGCAGCGCAGGCTCGCGTCGCACGCGCTGTCGTAGGGGTCGCAAGGATCGTCGAGCGCCAGCGGCGCCTGGCACTCATAGCGCCCGTGCGTGCTGTGGTAGAGGCACACGAGGCCCGCCTGGCACGGCTCGCTGCCCACCGCGCACGGGTCGCCGGCTGCTCCCCCGAGGCAGAGGTCATCGCCAGAGTCGTTGTCGTAGCGGCACTGCAAGCCAGGCGTGCACTGCTGATCGCCCATGGGGCAGGGCCCGCCCACCTGCGAGGGCGCCGTGCACTGGTAGCGGTAGCTCGCGTCGTACGCGCACAAGAGCCCCGGCAGGCAGTCGTCGACGCTGCTGCAGCTCACGCCGGCGGCGCCGGCCACGGTGCACAGGTACTGCGACGAGCTGTTCATCAGGCACGAGAGGCCGTCGGCGCAGTCGACGTCGGCGTCGCACGCGTCGCCCTCGGCGGCGGGCGCGCGGCACACGTTGTCGTAGATGACCTCGTCATAGACGCAGCGCAGGCCCGCCTGGCAGTCGTCCTCCACATCGCACAGCGCACCGGCCGCGCCGGGGGGCACGCAGCGTTGTTCGAAGGTGACGGGGTCCATGCGGCAGCGCAGCTCGCCGTTGCACGCGCCGCCGGGCAAGCAGGCCTCGCCCTCGTCGCCCTGCCCCTTGCAGGTGCCATCGAGGCTGATGGTGACGGTGCCGCCCTCGTCGCTCGGCGGCTCGATGTCGCACTGGGAACCGGTCTCGGCGCACTCCGCGTCCGTCGTGCACGCGTCACCGTCGGCTACGGCGCCCACGATGATGTCGTCACAGCTGCGGTCGGTGGCGTCGAACATGGCGGAGGCGTCGCACTCGTTGACGTGCTCGCGCATCTGCGTGAGGCACTCGGCGGCCTGCTCGGCATCGAAGGTGGTGCGGCCGGCGGCGATGGACTCGTCCGTCGCCTGTTGATTGGCCTGGCACAGCTCCGTGTACGTCTGCACGCAGCCGTTCTCGTCGTGGTAGGGGCCGAGGGACTGGATCAGGTTGCCCCACAGGATCGAGCGCTCGGTGGCGGTGCAGCAGCGGAACTGCATCTGGCACCAGACCTTGCTGCTCTCGATGCAGTAGCCCTGCGCCTCGCTGCCGACGCAGTTGAGCAAGCACCCCGAGGGCCCCGCCAGCGCCGACAGGAGCAGCGCGGCCGCGCCGAGCAAGAGCCGTCGCGACCGCGCTCGCGACGGGCGGCAGGGTGCCTCGGTGGTGCGCATGGCGTACCTCATGGTTGGTTGTCCTCGAGCCCGTCGCAGATCTCGAGCTCCACGGTGCCATCGAAGGGGTTCTGCGGTGTGCCCTCGCCGGTGCACTCGCCCTCGGCGCTGACGTCGTTGCCGCTGTTCTGCACCACGCAGGCGCCGCGCTCGCACTCCCAGCTCGCGAAGCAGTCGTCGCCGGTGTCGACCTTGGGCTCGATGGCATTGTCGCAGGAGTCGCCGAGCACGCCGGGCTGCCCGTTGTCGATGAGCTGCGCGAGCCAGCTCCCTCCCGCCTCGAAGAACTCGGTGGCGTCGCACTCGTCGACGGCCTGGCGCAGGTCGCTCAAGCACTCGGCCGCCGCTTCGGCGTCGTACTCGATGCGCTCGGCCACCAGCGACTCGTTGAGCTGCTCGGCGCCGGCGCGGCACACCTCGGCCAGCACGTCGGCGCACTCGCCGGCGCTCGAGGGCGCGTGGCGCTGCGTGGCCGCGCCGCGGAACACACCCAGGGGATCGGCGCTGCGCTCGGCGGCCGTGCAGCAGCGGTACTGCAGGTCACAGAACACGCGCGCCTGCTCGATGCAGAAGTCGACGGGGGTGCCCGGCGGCAAGAGCATGCACGACGAGGCGCCCGCGAGCGCCACCACGAGCCACGAGACGCCGACGGGAGAGGGCCGGTTGCGGTGCACGCCGCATGGTAGCGCGCGTCCCGGGTGGGCGCCCGATCGTGACCGCGCGCCGAGCGGCCCCACCGCCTGGACGGGTGTAGACAATGCGCGGTGGCAGGGCGACAACGCGCCAGTGACGACGACGACACGGACCATTGTCCCCGGGGATGCGCTGGCGCGCGGCGGCAAGCAGCGCTCGCGCCTGCACCAGAAGATCGCGCGCACCATGCTGCGCACCATCGAGCGCTGGCGCCTGGTAGAGCCGGGCGATCGCCTCTTGGTGGCGGTGTCGGGCGGCAAAGACAGCTACGCGCTGGTCGACCTCTTGTGGGCCGCCAAGCAGCGCGCGCCCTTCTCCTTCGAGCTGGTGGCGCTGCACGTCGATCAGGCGCAGCCCGGCTACAACGGCCGCCCCTTGGTGGCGTGGCTCGAGCAGAGCGGCATGCCCTTCGAGGTGCTGCGCGAAGACACCTACTCCATCGTCGTCGACAAGACCGAGGTGGGCCAGGCCTACTGTTTCCTGTGCGCGCGTCTGCGCCGCGGCATCTTGTACTCGGCCGCCGAACGCTTGGGCTGCAACAAGCTGGCGCTTGGGCACCACCGCGACGACGGGCTCGAGACCCTGCTGATGAACCTGTGCTACGCGGGCAAGCTGCAGGCCATGCCCGCGCGCTACACCACCGACGACGGCAAGCTCGAGGTCATCCGCCCGCTCATCGACGTGGCCGAAGCAGATTTGCGCGCCTTCGCCGCCGAGCGCGCCTACCCCATCCTGCCCTGCAACCTGTGCGGCTCGCAGGACGGGCTCAAGCGCGAGCAGATGGCGGCGCTGTTGGCCACGCTCGAGCAGTCGATCCCCAACGTGCGCAGCGTCATGCACCACGCCGTCGGCAACGTGCGGCCCACCCACCTGCTCGACGTCGAGGTGCGCGAGGCCTGGCGCGCGCGCGCGAACGCGCGCGCCGCCGTTGACCTGGCGCCGGCCGCGCCACGCCGCATGACCGGCGCGGTGGTGGCGCGCGGCGGCGGGCTGCCCATCGTCGACGACCAGGGCTGATCGCAGGGCAGGCACCCGTATCCCACCTGAGCGCGAGTGGCGCGATCTGCATGCGCTTGGCTACCATCGAGCCATGCAGCAAAGCTCACCTACCCTCATCGTCATGCTGTGCGGCGCCGCCGTCTTGATGGTCACCGGTACCCTGGCCCGCCTCGAGGTCGCGCCGCCCGCGCCTGTGGACCTGCTGGCTTCCGACGAGGACTTCGAGGGCGAGCTCGAGGGCGAGCCGCTGTTCCTCGCGGGCGACGTGCTGTTCGCCGCGCCTGGCCTCGAGGATCGCTACTTCGCGGGCACCGCCATCTACCTGGTGGCGCACGACGAGTCCGGGGCCTTCGGCGTGGTGCTGAACCGCCCGCGCGACAGGTCGAACCTCGAGGTCCCCCTCTTCGAAGGTGGCCCCGTGGGCCGCGACCGCGTGGTGGTGCTGCACGACGACGCCAGCCGGGGCGTCGAGGTGGAGCCGGGCATCTACGCCGCCGCCGACCCCTCGCTCATCGAGGACGTCATCCACGGTGACGCCTTTGGCAAGGTCTTCGTGGGCTACGCGGGCTGGGGCCCCGGGCAGCTCGAGCGCGAGCTGGCCGAGGGCGCCTGGCTCGTCAGCGAGGCCACGGGCGTCACGGTGCTCGGCGTGCGTCAATCCGAGGGTTGCGACTCGATCATCTATTGACCATCGCCAGGCGACGACGAGGAGCGCTCAGAATCTGCCAGGAAATCGTCGCGAGCGGCCCGCTGGCAAGGCGCGGGCGGGGCCGCAAGGCGAGCGTACCGGCGTACGTGACGCCGAAGCGGAGGGACCCCTAACGCAGCCAGCGGGTCGCGCAGCAGAGTTCCT
>JADZDP010000156.1 GCA_020850995.1 Deltaproteobacteria bacterium | reverse complement strand
TCGAGATCGCGCGCGATGGCCTCGGTGCTGACGAGGCGCGGGTCGAGCGGCAGGCGCGGCGCGCAGGCCGCGAAGCGCGCCGCCTCGTCGGCAGGCGTGCGTGTCAGGCGCGCGGCGCCCGCGGCGCCGTCGTCGCACGACAGGCGCATCGAGCGCCCGGTGCCGCGCGGATCGAAGAGCACCAGGTCGCGATCCTGGCGCGCGCGCGCCAACGCGACGTCGGCGATGGCGGCCACCTCGGTGCCCGCCTGGCCGGGTCCGCCAGGCAAGAGCACGACAGGATCCGGTGCAGCGCGCTCGCCCGTGGCCTCGAGGACACCGAAGCCAACAGCGAAGGTCCCGGCGGCGGGCGCCCCGTGGTCTTTCGGGACGACGACGGCGCCGCAGCGCGCGCGCACCGAGGGCAGGCCGGGCGAGCTGAGCGTGCAGGGCTCGAGGGCAGGCGCCGCCGCCATGGCGCCGACGAGCGCGAGCGCGAGCGCGTCAGCGGCCATGAAAGACCGGGGGGCGCTTCTCGGCGAAGGCGGCGAGCGCCTCGCGGCGGTCCTCGGTGCCGAGCGTGAGCTCGTACGCGCGCTGCTCGAGCAGCATCCCCTCGGAGATACCGGTCCCCACGCCGCCGTCGATAGCGGCCTTGGCGGCCACCACGGCGATGGGTGCGTTCTTCGCGATCTCCGCCGCGATGCGCTCGCAGGTGGCGAGCACGGCCCCTGCGTCGACGACGTGGGTGCACAGGCCCCACGCCAGGGCCTCGTCGGCGGTGAGGCGGCGCGCGGTGAAGATCAGCTCCTTCGCCCGGGCGACGCCGATCAGGCGCGGCAGGCGTTGGGTGCCGCCGGCGCCCGGGATGATGCCGAGCGACACCTCGGTGAGGCCGGCCTTGGCGTTCTTGCCGAGCACGCGCATGTCGCATGCGAGCGCGAGCTCGAGGCCACCACCGAACGCGACCCCCTCGATGGCGGCCAGCGTGGGGCAGGGCACGCGCTCGACCTTGTCCATGATGCCGCGGATGCCGCGCAGGAAGGCGCGGGTCTGCTCCTGCGTCATGCCCGCGCGCTCCTTCAGGTCGGCACCGGCCGAGAAGGCGCGCTCGTTGCCCGCGAGGATGAGCGCGCGCACGTCGGCGCGCACGCACACCGCCTCCACCTCGTCGTCGAGGGCGCGCAACAGCGCGCTGTTGAGCGCGTTCATCGCCTCCGGCCTCGTGAGCACGAGGGTGACGACGCCATTCGCTTCGCGCCGCTCCACCAGACCCGCCATGCACGCACCTCCGCGGCGCTCGTTAGCATGGCGCCGGCGGCTCGTCAGCCGAAGCCGCGCAGCACGCGCGCGCAGCCATCCTCGACGGCAACGATGGCCACCAGCTCCTCGCCGCGATGGGCCACGCCAGCCGCCGTCGCGGGTGCGCCGATGGCCGGTCGCTTGCCCTGGCGCAACGCGGCCGCCACTCGGTCGTCGACGGGAACGAGGGTGGCGCCGCGCAAGGCCGATGTGCCCGTCCGCAGCGCAGCGCGCGCCGCCGGCGCGTCCTCGAGCAAGGCGGCGGGCACAGCGTCGTCGAGGGTCCAAGTTCCGGCGGCCGTGCGCCGCAGCGCGTGCAGGTGCGCAGGCACGCCGAGCGCGCGGCCCAGATCGCGCGCCAGCGCGCGCACGTAGGTGCCCTTGGAACAATGCACGTCGAGCACGGCGTCGGGCGGGCGCCACTCGACCAGCTCGAGGGAGAACACCTCGACGGCGCGGGGCGCGAGCTCCACGGTGTCGCCGCGGCGGGCGAGCTGGTACGCGCGCTGCCCGGACACGTGGATGGCCGAGTACGCCGGCGGTACTTGCGCGTGCGTGCCGCGCAGCCCCGTCAACGCCGCGCGTACGCGCGCCTCGTCGAGCAGCGCCGGATCGCCACGATCCGCCACCTCGCCGGCGCGATCGTCGGTGGTCGTGCTGGTGCCGAAGCGCACGGTGGCGCGGTAGCGCTTGTCGTCGCTGGCAAGGAGGTTGGCCAGGCGCGTCCAGCGACCCACCAAGAGGACCAGCACGCCGCTGGCGAGGGGGTCGAGCGTGCCCGTGTGCCCGATGGCGCGGGTGCCAAGCGCGCGCCGCGCGCGCGCCACCACGTCGAACGAGGTGGGGCCCTCGGCCTTGTCGACGATGAGCAGGCCCTCGATCGGCGCGCTCACTCGGCGGCGCGCTCGCCCTTGGTCGGCTCGACGGCCGGTAAGGCCGCGAGCACGGCCTCCACCACGCGCTGCCGCGTGCTCGCCAGATCGCCCTCGACGGTGAAGGTGGCGGCGTTCTTGTGGCCGCGCCCGCCGAGCGCGGCGGCGATGGGCGCCGCCGCGATGTTCCCGCGCGAGCGCAACACCACGGCCGTGCCGTCGGGCAGCTCGCGCAAGAGCACGGCGATCTCGACGCCCTTGATGCCGCGCACGTGGTTCACCAGACCTTGCACGTGCTCGGCGCGCGCCCCGAAGCGCGACATGTCGTGGGCCCGCACCTCCACCAGGCCGGCGCGTCCGCACGGCGACAGCCACATCGACGAGAGCACCTTGCCGAGCAAGCGCATGCGAGCTTCGTCTTGCGACTCGTAGATGCGCTCGGTCATCAGCCAAGGGTCGACGCCCGCTTCGACCAGCCGCGCCGCCAGCCGAAAGGCGCGCGCCGAGGTGTTGCCGTAGCGGAAGCCCCCGGTGTCTGCGAGCAGCGACGCATACAGGCACTGCGCCACGTCGAGAGAGAGCGGGTGGCCGAGCACCTCGAGCACCGCGGCCACTTGCTCGCCCACGGCAGCGGCGGTGGGGTCGACGTAGCTCACGTCGCCGGGAGCGGGATCGATCTTGTGGTGGTCGATCCACACGAAGGTGCCGCGTCGACCCGGCGGCGGGAAGTCGCGCCCCAGGCGCTCGGGCCGCGCGGCGTCGACCGCCACGGTGCAATCGAAGCGCTCGCGCGCGTTGAGCGTGGTAGCCACCGCGCTGCCGCCGGGCAGCCAGCGCCACGCGTCGGGGTAGCGCTCCTCGTTGTAGACCACCACCTCTTTGCCGAGCTCGCGCAGCGCCGCCGCGAGGCCGAGGGAGCTGCCGCACACGTCGCCGTCGGCGCCGGCGTGGCCGAGCACCAGCACGCGCCGCGCTTGTTGCAGGACCTCGGCGACGCGCCGTGCCGCGCCCGCGGCCTCTGCGGGCACGTCCGTCGTGTGCCGTCCCAGGGGTGCGCCCGTCCCGTGCACGGCGCGCAGTCTAGCAGACCAACCCGAGCACGCCTGGTGCAGGGCGGCTCCGACATCGGCACGACCCTCCATCGGGGCCGGAGCCCTGCTCGGACGATCGCCCGGTTTCCTCGTGGAAACAGCCACTTGACCGTTGCCAGCGGGCGCGTGGCGCGCGAAACCCGAGGCGGCTCATCGCCCGCGAGGTGCCCCATGCGCAACCCCCTCACCGCTGCCGCCCTGCTCGGGCTCCTCTTCGGCGCATCCGGCGCGCGGGCCGACGAGCTTGGCGAGATGCTCAGCAAGGGGCCGCTCGTGCGCATCGAGACCGACGCCAGCGGCAAGTACCGGCAGTCCACCTGCATCGCCGACGTCGCGGCCGACGCCGACACCGTGTGGCGCGTGCTCAACGACTTCGACCAGTACCGCTTCTTCATGCCACGCATCAGCAAGCTCGAGGTCACCCGTGACGGCAACGACGCGCTCATGGACATCAAGCTCAGCACGCCGCTCGTCGCCACGCGCTACACGAACCGCATGAGCCCCGATCACGCCAACAAGGTGCTGACGGTGCGCCAGGTGAAGGGCGACCTCTCGGGCAGCCACTACCAGTGGCGGGTGCTGTCCCTCGGGCAGGGGCGCGCGCGCATCTACTACTCGGGCGTGGTGAAGAACTTCTCCTCCGTCGCCGAGAGCTTCGAGGACGAGCAGCAGACCCTGACAATTGGCATCAACGTGGTGAGCCTGATGGCCGCCACGCGCGCCATCAAGGAGCGCGCGGAGCTGGCGGTGCGCCAAGCGGCGGCCTCCGGTGGCGGCGGCGCCGCGGCCGCCGCGCCCTGAGCGCGAGCGCTGGGCCAGGGCGCCCTGACAGCACGCGTGAGCGGGATCACAGTCTGGTGGGACAGCCTGCGACAGTGTGCGCCTTGACGTCGAGGACGCGAGACCGACGCTTCGTCATCCCTCGAGGTACCGACATGCGCGTGCTCCGCCCCTGGCTCCCTCTCGTGCTCACCTGCGCCGCCGCCTGTGGCTCGACCGAGACCGCTCCGGCCTCGACCACGACGAGCGCCACGCAGGCCATCATCAACGGCGACCAGTGCCCGGCCGCCACGTCGCCGACGGCGCTGGCCATGCTCGTGGATGCCACGGTGGACTTCTCGGCGCTCGGTGGAGGAACGCAGGACCTCACGACGGTCTTGTGCACGGGCACGCTCATCGCCCCCGACGTGGTGCTGACCGCGGCCCACTGCACCGACGTCACCGCGCTCACCATGGGCTTCGGCGAGGTCGAGCGCGCGGACTTCTACATCTCCTTCGACCCCGACCTGTCGGCGCTCGCCGGCATGGACGGGCAGGGCTCGCCACCAGAGATCCCGTCGTCGGCGGTGCCGGTGCGCGAGGCGCTGCACCACGAGGGGTTCTCGCTCGACTCCATGGGCCAGGTGGAAGGGCCCGGCGACTACCAGGACGTCGCGCTGCTGTTCCTCGCCGTCACCGTCGATGATGTCGCGCCGGCGGTGGTGATCGATCCGAGCGAGGTCGCGCAGCTCACCGAGGGTGCCGCCGTATCCATCGCCGGGTGGGGCCAACAGACGGTCACCGGGCAGTTCGAGACGCCGCCCGAGGGCACCGTGGGCATCAAGGTGTGCGGGAGCACCACCGTCAACGAGCTTGGTGACACCGAGATGCAGATCGGCGGCGACACCAGCACGACGCGCAAGTGCCACGGCGACTCCGGCGGGCCCACCTACCTCGAGGTCGAGACCGATCACGACGTCACCACGCGCGTGGTTGGCATCACCTCGCACGCCTACGATCAGAGCGACTGCAACAAGGGCGGCGTGGACACCCGCGTCGACGCGTACCTCAGCTGGATCGACACCGCCATGCGCGCGCGCTGCACCAACGGCACGCGCGTCTGGTGCGAGGTGCCCGGCATCGTGCCGCCCTCGTTCTACGACGCTTCCCCTGGCGACGACGACGACGATGACGATGACGATCGCGACGACCCGTCCATGGTCGGCTGCCCAGGATGCACCCAGGGCGGCGCCGACGCACCGGCGTTGGCGCTCGCCATGATGGCCCTGGCCGTGCTCAGGAGAAGAGCTTCCTCTTCAGGCTCGCGACCGAGGTCTTGATCTCGGCGGCGGCCTTCTCCATCTCCGCCGAGAGCTCGGCGGAGGCCTTCTTGAGCTCGCCCTGCGCCTTGCGCGCGGCCTGTTGCGCGGCGTCGGCGGCGTCCATCTCCGCCAAGTGCGCCTTGACGCGCGCGATGTCGACCTCGGTGGCGACGTCGCGTGCGCCGCGCTTGACGTCGGCGACCACCTGCGAGAGCGCGCGCTCGAGCCCGGGCCAACGCGCCTTGACCTCGGCGGCGCCGAGGCTCGCCTGCAGCCGCGCCTCCTCGCCAGCGACGTTGACCTTCTGCGCGATCTCCTCGAGCTTGCCCTCGACGGTCTTGATCTTGGGCTCCATCGCTTTCCAGGCGTCTTGCGCGTCCTGTTTGGCGAGGTGCAACTTGACCCGCAGCTCGTCGCGCACCTGGGCCAGATCGCCCTTGGCCTCTTCCAGCGTCTTCTTGAGATCCATCGATGCCATGTCGTCCTCCGCCCGTTCAGTCCGATCGGGATTGCCTGCCAGCGTAAGCACGTGCAGCGAGCGTGCCCGGGTGCGGGATCAGTACATCGAGGCAGCGATGAGCGTGCCGCCGACGCCTGCCAGCACCACGCCCACGCCCGCCGCGATGAGCAGGCTGCGCCCGAGGAAGATCTTCGGCTCCCGGTCGACGTAGGGCTCGGGCGTACCGAGGGCCTCGTGGAAGTACCATGCGCCGGCGCCGCCGCCGACCAAGAGGAGGCCACCCGCCGCGGTGAGGCCGATGCCCGCCATCTGGATGCCACCGCCGCTCGGTGGCGGCGCCGGCGTGGGAGCTGGTGCCGGCGCTGGCGTTGGCACCGCCAAGGGCGTTGGCGGGGGTGGCAGCGGGGGCGGCGGGGCCACCGACGAGGTGCTCCTCAGGGCGGCCGAAACCAGCACGCGCACGGTGGCCCGCATTGCCTCCGGCGGCTCGAAGGGGACCTCGCCGGGGAAGCTCTGCAGCTTCTGGGTGGTGTCGACGACAACGAGCTTCAGATCCCAGAACTTCTCGCGGACCACCACCACCGGCACCACCACGCGATCGACCTCGGCCAGCACGGCGATCTTCGCCAAACAGGTGGCGTCCTCGCCGGGGCAGGAGATCCCCATGCCGCGCAAGGACTCGAGGTTGGCGGTGGTGCGCGCTTGGTCCTGGATGTTGACGCCGGCGGCGCGTGCGGCGTCGCGGATCTCGGCGTCGAGCTTGGTGAGCTGGGGGAGCTCCTCGAGCGTAACCCGCCCCTCGGCCGCTACCGGTAGGACAGCGACGGGTGAGGTGGCCGAAGCTACGCCTGCGAGGACCAGCGGAAGAATCACGTGTCACCTCGGGGCCTGGAACGCGCATCCCAAGCCCCGCGACGGGTATACTCCGAACCTGTCCGACAGGCGACCAGCCGAGCATGGTGACCGAGCCGACCTTTGCCCCAGTGAACCCCGCGCTCGCGGGACAAGAGTCTGAAGGTGCGACGGATTTTCCGGCACCCTTCGGGCACTACTTGCTCCTGCACCCCTTGGCGCGCGGCGGCATGGGCAACGTGTTCCTGGCCAAGACCGGCGGGATGATGGGCATCGAGAAGCACTGCGTCGTCAAGACGCTGCGCAGCCGCTTCACGGGCGATCCCGAGTACGTGCAGCGCTTCGTCGACGAAGCACGCGTGGTCGTGCAGCTCTCGCACCGCAACATCTGCCCCGTGTTCGACGTGGGCCGCGTGGGCAACAGCTACTACCTGGCCATGGAGCTCGTCATCGGGCGCGACGTGCGCACGGTGCACACAGAGCTGCTCGAGCGCGGACGCCACATGCCCGAGGCCTGCGCGCTGCACGTCGTGTGTGAGGTGCTCGACGCGCTCGACTACGCCCACCGCCACACCGATCCGGTGAGCGGCGAACCGCTGCGTCTGGTGCATCGCGACGTCTCGCCGCAGAACGTGATGATCAACGTCGAGGGCGAGGTCAAGCTCATCGACTTCGGCCTGGCAGAGAAGGGCCGGCCAGAGAACGAGGACTCACAAGCCAGCAGTCAAGCCACGGTCATGGGCAAGATCTCGTACATGGCGCCGGAGCATGCGCGCGGTGATCCCGTCGATGCGCGCTCGGACCAGTTCTCGGCCGCGGTGGTCGCCTACGAGCTGCTCACCGAAGAGCGGTATTACGCGGGCCTGAGCAATCAGGAGGTATGGCTGACGGCCGGCACCGGCACCTATCGCGCGCCGCACCTGGATCGCCTCGACCCCGCGCTGCTCTCGATCCTGGAGAAGGCGCTCGCCCCCGATAAGAACGCCCGCTACCCCTCGTGCGGAGAGCTGCGCGAGGCGATGCTCGGGTACGCCCGCATGCGCGATCTCCACGCCGGTGCGCGGCAGCTGCGCGAGATCATGGGCTCGCTCTTCGTCGACGAGCTGCGTGTCACGCGCGAGCTCTTGCAGAGGTTCGCGCACCTGTCGTCGCAGGCCCGGCCCGGCTACGTGGCGCCCGCTGCCGCGCCCATGGACGACGCGGTGTTCTCCATTGCCACCTCGGTGCACGCCAAGACGATTAACGACCCCACCGAGATCTTCCCCTCGAGCGGCCTGTACGAGATGCCGCCGCCGGCGCCCAAGCCCAAGTGGCCCCTGGCCGCCGCCGTTCTCGGTGTGGTCGGGCTCGCGGCGCTCGGGGTCACCGTGGGCTTTCGGGTCATGGACCCGGGCCCCGAGATCGTGGTCACCACGCCCGTGGCGCAGCCGCCGCCGCCGCCACTCGTGGACCGCACGACATCTCCTTCACCGCCGGTCGAGGTGAAAGTGCCGTCACCGCCCACGCCGGAGCCCGTGGTGGCCAGGGACCCGCCGCCGAAGAAGCGCCCCCCGTCGAAGAAGGCGCAGTTCGCCGGCCTCAGCACGATCCTGAAGATCGACCGCCTCAAAGAGGTGTGCCCGAAGCTCGACTGCACCCAGGCGCTCGACAAACGCGCGTGGGTCGACGTGAAAATGGCGGCCGACACATCGGAAGACAAGGCGAAGGACGCGGCACGCGACAAGTACGCTGCCCGTATCGAGCAGTGCGTTCGCCAGTGCACCAAGTAGCCGTCAGAAGGCGTTGCCGATCAGCAGGTAGGGCATCGGCTGCCACGCCTCGACGGACGACGCGCCGACGTCGAAGCGAATGATGAAATTCTCGTTCCAGGCGACACGCAGGGCGCCGCCGAGGCCCACCTGCAGCGGCAGCGGGCCGGGATCGGCGATCTCCCGGCCGACGATGCCGCCATCGACGAAGCCCGCGGCGGTAAACACGAGGCGCTGTGCCAGCACCTCGGTCTTGACGACGTCCCAGCGCAGCTCGGTCTGGTCGACCACGCGCAGCTTGCCGAGGTAGCGCTGCGCGCGAATGCCACGGCCGACGTCGCCGCCGCCGAAGAGGTACGCGTCGCTGCTCCCGCCCATGCGAGCCAGCGACTGGATGGGCGGATCGCCCACCACGCCGTCGGCGATGAGGCGACTGCACAGCACGAGGGTGTGGCCGGGGTCGAGCGACGCGTAGCCGCG
The DNA here is from genome assembly GCA_020850995.1 of Deltaproteobacteria bacterium. Lineage (GTDB taxonomy): Bacteria > Myxococcota > UBA727 > UBA727 > VGSZ01 > JACOUT01. The sequence continues at coordinate 45,524 of JADZDP010000156.1, read as the reverse complement.
CAGCGTGAGGTTGCCGCCGGCCCACGACCACGCGCTGCCCATCAGTGGCGACGACGCGCGCGCCGAGGCCTCGAGCCACACGCCCTCGGTGGGCGCGGGCTCGTTGTCGCGCGTGTCGAGCATGACGCCGAGCTGGGCCTGCGACTCGAAGCCGGGCTCGCCGTTTGGAAAGTCGTCGGCGAACGCGCTGTGGGGGAACGGGCTCAGGTCTGGGGCACCGTCGCCGTCGGCGTCGTCCCAGGTGCCCGGGATGAACAGGTTGGCCCGATAGCCCGCCATGAGCTCGAAGCGCGCGGGGGTCTCGACGAGCGCCCAGCGCGCTTGCAGTTGGCCATAGGGGTTGATGAAGCGTCGCAGGTAGTAGTCGTGCACGAGCTGGTCGGCGTCGGCGCCCTCGAGCCCGAGCTGAGACGCCACGCCGGCGGCCACGGCGGGATCGCAGGTGACCGCGCCACCGATCCCGCAGTAGTTCTGCGAGCGCGACTCCAGGTAGCCGATGCGCGACGACAGCCGCAGCGGCAGCTCGGCGACCTTGAGCCACTCGGCGGACAGGTAGTGATCGTGCAAGAGCTTGGTGGTGAGGAAGATCTGCACCATGAGCATGGCGCGGTAGGGGCGGGTGGCCCCGTCGTACCAGTACAGGTTGCCGATGACGCCGAAGCCGAAGCCGTTGTCGGCGTCGTAGTTGAGCGCCGGCACCGCGCCGAAGCCCAAGCCTGGGGGGTTGTCGGCGGGCGGCGCGGGATCGGCGGGCGCGGTGGTGGCGGGGGAGCGCTCCCCCGCGGGATCAACCCTCGGCGCGGTCGGCACGACGATCGGCTCCACCGCCGCAGGGCGGGGCTCCGGCTCCGCCGAGCTAGGCGCGGGGGAGGCCGTGGGCCGTGGCGTGGCCTGCTCGGCGGGGAGCTCTTCGGCCAGCGTGGGGTTTGGGACGGCGTGGGTCTGTGCCTCGACCGGAGCGCTGGCGTCGTCGGGGACGGGGCCGGCGTCGATGGGCACGGGGACGGTGCTATCCACCCGCGGGATCGGCTCCACCACGTCGCCGGGTTGGGGCACGCGCCCGTCGTCGGCCACCCGGGCGAGCACGGCCGCGGCGCCAATCGCCAGCACGACGCCGGTGGCGCGGCCGACCGTCCGGAGAGATCGCATGTGGGCCCTCGTCTGGGACCGGGATCCGGTGCCGCACCGAGCCTGGCGCAGCCTCGTTGCCGAGAGCAAGGCGCGCGCCGCACGCGAGGCCGCGCCACAGCCGGCGTCGCACCGCCGAGGGTCGAGCCCGTGCTGGGGACCACCGCAGCGCGTCCCCGGGGCTCGTCTTGGAGCGCCGTGGGCCGCGCCATCGGGTCAACGCCCAAAGGGGCGCCATCCTTGCCTCGCCGCCGCCCCCGCGCGTAGCATCGGCCACCGTCGGCGGTCCTAGCGCGGCCGCTCGTCGTCGGAGCGCACGAATGGCCCAGGCCTACAAGCGAAGACTGATCCCGATCGTCGATCGGCAGTTCCAGTTCAAGTACACCGGGATCATCGTCGGCATCGCGGCGGCGATCTCGCTCGTGCTCGGCTACTTCCTGTGGAAGAGCTACGTGGAGATGAACGAGGTCATCGACCTCGCGTCGCTCTCGCCCGAGGTCAACGACAAGCTCAACAGCGACGACGCGCGCTTCGTCTTCACCATCACGCTCGGCTTCCTGGCGGTGGAGGTGGCGGTGCTCGGCGTCATGGGCCTCTTGATCACCCACCGCGTGTGCGGCCCGATCTTCGTCTTGCAGCGACACATGCAGACCATCTCGAACGGCAGCTACCCCACGCTGCGCCCGCTGCGCTCGGGCGATGAATTCCGCGAGGCCTTCGACACCTTCTCCCGCATGATCGACAACCTGCGCAAGCGCGACGACGACGAGGTCGCGCGCCTGAAGAGCGTGCTGGCGGCGGCCAAGAGCGCCGGCGTCCCCGCTGATGAGCAGGCAACCCTCGAGCAGCTCATCCAGGAGCGCGAGGCGCGCGTCGCCGGGGGCACGCCAAGGCCCGGATGAGCACGTTCGGGCCGTTCTCGCTCGGGCGCGCCGTGGTTGGCAGCGGCGCCGCCCAGGTGGTGCGCGCTCGGAGGTTTCGCGGCGGCCACTTCGAAGCGCCGGTGCACCTGGCCCGCGCCGACGCGCCGACGGTCGTGCAGCGCCTGATCGCCACGGCCGAAGCGCTGGCGCAGACGCGCCACGAGCAGGTCGCGCGCATCCACGAGGTGGGCCTGGTCGAGGGCACGGCCTATGCGGTGGCCGAGCCCGCGGAGGGCGTCGATCTGCGCGCGCTCGTGGAGCATCTCGGGCCGCGGCGCGCCGCGACCGATTCGGCGCTTGCCGTGGCGGTGGCCCTGGCGCTGGCGCGGGTCGCGGCGGAGCTGGCGGATCGCGACGTCTGGTCTGGCGCGCGCGGCGTGGGGCTCTCGAGCCTCTTCGCCGCCGGCCTGCGCCTCGACGCCGTGGTGCTGGCGAAGGACGGCGTGCGCGTGCGCCCGCTGGTGGGTGCCTTCGATGATCCGGCGCTGCCGACGCCCTTTCGCGCGCCCGAGATCGACGGGAGCTCCAGGCCGGCCACCACGGCCACCGACGTGTTCCTGGTCGCGCAGGTGCTGCGCGCGCTGTGCGTGGGCGACGCCCATGCGCATGAGGCGCCGCGCCTCGGGCCGCACGCCGCTGCGCTGGCGCCCCTCCTGGCGGGCGGGCTCACGCCCCGCGCGAACGAGCGCCTCTCGCTCGCCGCGTTGCTCACGGGGCTGGCGCGGGCGCTCGAGGAGCAGGCGGGGGCCGAGGCCGATCTCGTGATCGCGCGCGCGCTCGACGGCGAGCTGGGCGCGCTCGCGGCGCTCGGGGCGCAGGACCCCGAGCCCGAGGCCGCCGACCTGCGCGCCGCTGCGGCGGCGCCGGCGCCGCGCGTGGCGTGGCCTTCGCTCGGGGCCTCGCCGGCGCGCGCGGCGCGATCGGTGCCGGCCTTCTTGCTCGAGCCCTCGGCGCCAGATCAGGAGGCGGTGGAGCGCGTGTTCACCGACGAGGGCGCGCCGGCGCCAAGCTCCGAGGGCGCGGGCGGCGACGCGCCGGCGGACGAGCCCACCGAGAAGCTCGCGCGACCCGCCCTGCGCACCGACGGGGCCTCGACCATGCCGTCGGATCCGCCGTGGCTCTCCTCGGACGAGCTGGTGGTCCTCGAAGAGACCGAGCGCAGGGCCGCCGCGCCCGCAACGCCGCGCATCGCCACGCTCGCCGAGGGCGGCCTCACCACCGAGGCGCTCTCCCCCTTCGACGACGAGAAGACCGAGTGACGGCGCGGGCCCTTAGGGCCCGCGAACGGACACCTCAATCGTCCTCGCGAGCGATGCATCGTCGCTGGCGGCGTCGCGTCCTCGGTCCGTGGCGACACCACGGCCCTGCGGGGCTCCTTGCCATCGACGCGCCTCGCTCGCGATCACCGATCGACTTGTCCGTTCGCTGGCCCTTACTCGCGCACCTGGAGCTTGATGCGCGCGTACTGGTCGGCGGCGCGCGCCTCCACGTCGCAGTCGCCGTCGGTCAGCGGCTTGATGACGCCCTCGTCGTCGACCTCGACGCAATAGTCGGTGGCGCGCCAGGCCACCTTGTAGCCCTCGATGACTGCGCCCTTGTCGTCCTTGACGATGGCCTTGAGCGGCCGCGCCTTGGCGTTCAGCTTGTACGGCTTCGGCACGTCGTCGGCCAAGGCGATGGAGCCCACGATGCGCACGCTGACCTCCGCGCTGGTCGACAGGCCCCAGGCGCTGGCCGTAATCGAGGTCTTCCCCGAGCCCGTGGCCCGGATGGTGCCGTCGGGATCCACGGTGGCAACGCTGGTATCAGCAGAGGAGAACTCCACCGGCACGGCCTTGACGTAGGGCCTGGGTCCGCGGAACGCGGCCGCCTTCACCTGCTCGTGCTCGCCACGCTTCTCGAACGAGAAGGGCCCGGTGGGATCGAGGGTCAGGCGGTCGGGTTTGGGCTCCTCGCAGCCGGCCGCAAGCGTGAGCGCGAGCGAGAGGGCGAAGGGCGTCAGGGCAGAGGTGCGCATGTGCGCCGTGTCGGCGACCGCCCTCTTGAATGCAACCCGGGCTCTGCTACCCGTTTGTCGCTCACCCCTCGAGGTCTTCGATGCGCCGCGCGACGTCGCTTCCCCTGTCATCGCTCCTGTTCTTCTCGGTCGCCGCTGCGCTCGGCCTCGCCGCGCCACCTGCCGCGGCCCAGTGGTCGAACGTGCAGTCGCTCTACACCGAGGACGGCGTCGAGATCGGCGTCGACACCCGCGTGGCGACCTTGTTCGTCATGCTCAACGGCCTCGGCTTCGACGGCGATACGCTGCTCGGTCCCTTGCCGCTCGAGCGGCCCCGCCACACCAAGGCCCGGGAGCGCGCGCGCCAGAGCCTCGGTCGGCCGGGCGCCGCGCTCAAGGCCCTCGGCGCCGTCATCGACAAGCACCCGCTGCCGCGCGCCGAATACCTCGCCGCGGCGCTGGAGCTCGGGGCGGCGCCGAACCTCGACGTCAAGGGTGCGTCGCCGCTGGCCACCGCCCTCGCCGGTCCCATGCGCGATTGGCTCAACGAAGAAGGTGGCGCGCAGGTGGTCAAGCTGGTGGGCGAGGAACTCAAGCCCGAGCAGAAACGCATGCTGCCGATGGTGGAGAAGCCCGTGAAGGCCACCACCGCGTTGGTGCGCCTGGGTGACGCGCAGGACCAGCTGCTCGACGACTCAGGCGCCCAAGGTCGCGTGGTGCTGGTGCAAAACGAGCTCGACGCCCACGGAACGCTGGCGCGCGTCCAGCGCGGTGAGCTCACCGCCGTCGTGGTAGGGCCCTCCCGCGGCGCCGACGATGACGCCGCCGCCATCAACGCCGTGGTGGCCGCCTATGCGCGCACCCTGCTCGCGGGCGATGCCGCCAAGGCCGCCAAGGCCGGCACCTTGGTCGACGCGCGCCAGAAGCTCTCCGACAAGGCGCGCGCCGCGCTCATCGACGACAAGGCCTTCGCCACCGAGCTGCTCGCGTGCGCCTTCCTGCGCCAGGTGCGCGGCCCCACGGCGGCGTGCGCGGGCTCGCCGCTTCTGGGCGAGGCCGCCGCCGACGAGGCCTTGGCGGTGCTCGCCCCGCGCGTCGATGCCTTCGCCAAGGACACCGTCCCGCTGTCGGCCGCCATCGACAAGCTGCTCGAGGCCGCGGCGCCGGCAGCGGCGCCACCGCCGCCGCCCCCAGACGAGAAGGGCAAGGGCAAGGGCAAGGGCAAGGGCAAGGGCTGAGATGGAGATCAAAGACGCCCTCACCTTCGACGACGTCTCGCTCGTGCCCGCGGAGAGCGCGGTGCTGCCGAGCGAGGTCAAGACCGCCACGGCGCTCGGGCGCGGCATCACCTTGCCGGTGCCCTTCCTGTCGGCGGCCATGGACACGGTCACCGAGGCCGAGATGGCCATCGCCATGGCGCAGGCCGGCGGCCTCGGCGTTATGCACAAGAACCTCGGCCCGCAAGAGCAGGCCGACATGGTCCGGCGCGTCAAGCGCTACGAGGCCGGCATCGTCCGCGATCCCCTCACGCTCGCCCCCGACTCCAAGGCCGCCGAGGCCTTCCTGCGCATGGAGCGCCACGGCGTGTCCGGCTTCCCCGTCGTCGACGCCAACGGGCGCGTCAAGGGCATCGTCACGCGCCGCGATCTGCGCGCCGCCAACCCTGCCGACCCGGTGAGCGTGGTCATGACCACCAAGCTCGTCACCGTGCGCGAGGGCATCGGCAAAGACGAGTGCCTCGAGCTTTTGTATCGGCACCGGATCGAGAAGCTCCTCGTCGTCGATGACGACCTCACGCTCAAGGGGCTCATCACCGTCAAGGATCTCCAGAAGGTCAAGGAGTTCCCCAACGCGGCCCGCGACGGGCACGGGCGCTTGTTGTGCGCGGCCGCCGTTGGGCCGGGCCGCGATCTCGAGGGGCGCGCCCACGCGCTCGTCGATGCCGGTGTCGACGTGCTCGTGGTCGACACCGCGCACGGCCACAGCAAGGGTGTGCTCGAAGCCCTGGGCGCGCTGCGCCGCTGGTTCCCCGAGCTGTGCCTGGTGGGTGGCAACATCGCCACGGCAGAGGCCGCCGCGGCGCTCGTCAAGGCGGGCGCCGACTGCGTGAAGATCGGTATCGGCCCGGGCTCCATCTGCACCACGCGCATCGTCGCGGGCGTGGGCGTGCCGCAGGTGACGGCGGTGCTCGACGCCGCGGCAGCGGCGCATCGCCTGGGCGCCGCAGCCATCGCCGATGGCGGTATCAAGTACTCTGGCGACTGCGTGAAGGCGCTGGCTGCGGGCGCCGACGCCATCATGGTCGGCTCGCTGTTCGCGGGCACGGCCGAGGCGCCCGGCGAGGTGGTGCTCTACCAGGGCCGCTCCTTCAAGGTGTATCGCGGCATGGGCAGCATGGGCGCCATGGCCGGCGGCCAGGGGAGCCGCGAGCGCTACGCCCAGGCCGACGTGCACGAGACCAGCAAGCTCGTCCCCGAGGGCATCGAGGGCCGCGTCCCCTTCCGTGGCCCGGTGGCAGCGCAGCTCTACCAGTTGGTGGGGGGCGTGCGCAGCGGCATGGGCTACCTGGGCGCACCTACCTTGTCCGACCTGCGGGCCAAGGCCCGCTTCGTGCGCGTGAGCGTGGCCGGGCTGCGCGAGGCCCATGTGCACGACGTGATCATCACCAACGAGGCGCCGAACTACCGGGTGCAGTGAGGGCAGGGCACGGACGGACCGGATCCGGATCACCAGGCGTTGGAACCTGGATGCCGCTCGATCTGTCAGACTCTTCCCGCATGCCTCGCCTCCCCCGCGACGTCTGGCGTCTCGCGCTGCTCTGGCAGGGCACCGTCCTCGATGTCGTCACGGTCAAGCGTCGCCGCGGCACGCTGGACCTGCGCACCGGTGAGCGCCTGCGGGCGCGCGCCGTGGGCGGGCAGATCGAGATCACGGGCGCTGGCCCCGCGCCCATCTACGCCGACGCCGACATCCTGGTGGAGCTGCCCGCTGGTCACGCGCTGATCGCGTCGCGGGCCGCGCCCGAGGCCGACGCGGGCCGCCTCTCGAGCTTCGACGGGACGCTCTTTCACGCCGCCATGGTGGGTGCCGCGGTGCAAGCCTGCGTGGTGTCGGCGCTGGTGCTGGCGCCGCGCCCGCAGCTCGATCCCGAGGCCGGCGGCGGCGTCAGGGGTGACCTGCGCAGGCTGCTGGTGACTGGCGGCACGGCGCCCCACAGCGGACCGGCGGTGGTGGCCGCCACGGGCCACGCCCCCGAGGAGGCCGAGCGCATCGACCTGGTACGTCGCAAAGGGGAGGAGAGCCGGCCCGCGCGCGGGAGCAAGGGCGGGCCCACGGTGGAGCAACTGCTCGACGAGATGCGCCGCGCGCTGAACATCGGCAGCGACGGCGTAGAGCTGAAAGACGCCCTCGGCGAGATGGCGCAGGCCATGGTGCGCGCCCCCGAGCTCGGCGCCGGCCTCGGCGGCCTGGTGCCCGTGGAGCCGGCGGCGGTGGGCGCGGGCAACGGCGCCGTGGGCGTCGGCGAATCGCGCTTGGCCGAGATCCTGAAGGAGCGCGTGGAGAAGGCCAAGCGCGACGATCGCCTGGCGCCGCGCACCGAGCGCGCCCCCATCCCCGTGCAGCTCATCGACGTGCCCGACGCGCACGTCACCACGGTCGCGTTGGAGGGACAGCTCGACCCGGCCGTGAGGAAGCACTTGAGCACCGAGGTGCGTGAGCGCCACGGCTCGGTGCGCTACTGCTACGAGAGCTGGGGGCTCGCCGGCAACCCCACGCGCGCCGGCCGGCTGGTGCTCGAGCTGACCCTGCTGCCGAACGGGCGCGTCGCCGATCCGAAGGTGTCGGCGGAGAACGGTGGCCTCACCATGGTCGCGGAGTGCGTGCAGCGCATGGCGGCCGATTGGTACCTGGGTGATGGCCTGGTGGACGAGCCCAAGCGCCTCTCCTTCCCCTTCGTGTTGCAGCCCGCCAAGGACGTCACGGTCTACGACTACGACGGCAACGAAGACCGCTGACGAGCGCCGGCTTCTCTGCTAGCGGCAGGGCATGGCGCGCGTCCTCATCCTCGATTTCGGCTCGCAGACCACGCAGCTCATCGCTCGGCGCGTGCGGGAGCTCGAGGTCTACTGCGAGATCATGCCCTGCACGACGCCGCTCGCGAAGATCAAGGCCTTCGACCCGGGGGCGATCATCCTCTCGGGTGGGCCGGCGAGCGTGCACGAGACAGGCTCGCCGCGCCCGGATCGTGGGCTGTGGTCCCTTGCCGTGCCCATGCTCGGTATCTGCTACGGCCTGCAGGTCATGTGCGAGGAGAACGGCGGCAAGGTGCAGGCGGGCAACAAGCGCGAGTTCGGTCGTGCCCGCATCCACGTCGACGACGACGGCGGGCTGTTCGCAGCGTTGCCGCGCGCGCTCGACGTGTGGATGAGCCACGGCGATCAGGTGAGCGCGCTGCCCGTTGGCATGGTGGCCACGGCGCACAGCGACACCTGCCCGGTGGCCGCCGCCTTCGACCAGGACCGCAGGTGGCTCGGCGTGCAGTTCCACCCCGAGGTGGTGCACACCCCCGACGGCAAGAGCATGCTGGCGCGCTTCCTCTTCGAGGTGTGCGGCCTGTCGCCGTCGTGGAAGATGGGCAGCTTCGCGGCCGAGAAGGTCGCGGACATCAAGCGCGTCGTGGGTGAGGCGCGCGCGATCATGGCGCTGTCGGGCGGCGTCGACTCGTCGGTCGCGGCGGTGCTCCTGCATCGCGCCCTGGGTCAGCGCCTCACCTGCGTGTACGTCGACAGCGGCTTGCATCGGCTGGGCGAGGTGGAGGCGCTGCGCCGGCTGTTCATCGACGATCTGAAGATGGACGTGCGCATCGTCGACGCGTCCGATCGCTTCCTGGCGGCGCTCGAGGGCGTGAGCGACCCCGAGCAGAAGCGCAAGCGCATCGGCCACATCTTCATCGACGTGTTCCAAGAGGTGGCGAAGGAGCTGCCGCGCTGCGAGTTCCTCGGGCAGGGCACCCTCTACCCCGACGTCATCGAGAGCGTCTCGTTCCACGGCGGGCCCTCGGCGGTCATCAAGAGCCACCACAACGTGGGCGGGCTGCCCGAGAAGATGCACCTGAAGCTGCTCGAGCCCTTGCGCGAGCTCTTCAAGGACGAGGTGCGTCGGCTCGGCACCGAGCTCGGCCTCCCCGACGCGGTGGTGCAGCGCCAGCCCTTCCCGGGGCCGGGCCTGGCGATCCGCGTGCTCGGCGAGGTCACGCGCGCGCGCTGCGAGCTCTTGCGTCAGGCCGACGCCATCGTGCGCGCCGAGATTGAGGGCGCCCTCGCGAGCGGCGAGGTCGCGGGACCCTTGTGGCAGTGGTTCGCCGTGCTCTTGCCGGTGCGCTCGGTGGGCGTGATGGGCGACGCCCGCACCTACGACGAGACCGCCTGCGTGCGCTGCGTCAAGTCGAGCGACGGCATGACCGCGGACTGGGTGGACCTGCCACACCCGGTCTTGGCGCGGATTTCCAACAGAATCATCAACGAAGTCCGGGGGATAAACCGCGTGGTCTACGACGTTTCGTCGAAGCCGCCGAGCACCATCGAGTGGGAGTAGCGCGCTGGAGCGATCCGGCGCGGTTGATCTGACCCCCGTGAATGCCGGTAGGCTCGCGCCCGTCCAAGAACGCTGGATCTTCGGATGCCCACAGCGACCCACGTGGTCGCAGATATCTGGCCCTGAGGTGAGGGAGGAAGACGTGATGCTCAAGACCATCAACATGACGCTCGCGGTGGGGTTGCTCGCCGCCGGCCTCGCGCTGCCCGCGTGGGCCGGCGACAAGGATCCGGCCGCTGCCGCCGACGACAGCGTGGTGCAGAAGGTCGGCCACGGCGAGATCAACTGGTCGAAGAAGACCGTGACCGCCACCGGCTCGGGCGCGGCCAACCTCAAGGACGGCCCCGTGGCCGTGGCGCGCCTCAACGCCGAGCGCGCCGCCAAGCTCGACGCCCTGCGCAACGTCATCGAGACGATCCAGGGCATCCAGGTGACCGCGTCGAGGAGCGCCGGCGACGTCATGTCGAACGGCGAGATCCGCTCGCGCATCCAGGGCATGGCGCAGGGCTTCAAGGTCGTCGACACCAAGTACTACTCCGACGGCTCCGTCGACGTGGTGGTGCAGATGCCCATCGACGAGAACCTGACCAACGCCTTGGTGGAGAAGCCGAAGAAGCCGAAGAAGGTGTCCACCGAGGGCGCGGCCAACTGGACCGGGCTGGTGGTGAACGCGCGCGGCCTGGGCCTCACGCCCTCGATGGCGCCCCGCGTCGTCGACGAGGCCGGCAAGGAGGTCTACGGCACCGAGGTGGTGTCGGAGAAGGGCCTCAAGCAAGGCGGCATCGTCGGCTATGTCAAGGCCGATGGGCAGACGGCGGATCGGGTCGGTGACAAGCCGCTGGTGGTCAAGGGCCTGCGCCTCGTCGACAAGTCCAAGACCGACATCGTCATTGCCAACGGCGACGCCGACAAGCTGCGCGACCCCACTCAGAACCTGTCGTTCCTCGCGGACGGCAAGGTCGTCATCCTGGTCGACTGAAGGAGCCACCCATGCGTATCCAGACGAAGCACACCCCCTGGCTCCTTGCCGCGCTCGTGGCGGCGGCTCCGGCCCTGGCCGACGTCAAGACCGTCTCCGTCGAGGGCGAGGCCGCCATCATCGACGGCGACGCCGCGCAGACCGAGAAGAACGCCAAGCGCGACGCCCGCCGCAAGGCCGTGGAGCAGGGCATCGGCGTCTTGGTCGAGTCGAACACCATCGTGCGCAACTTCCAGCTGGTGGCCGACGAGATCGCCACCACGGCCAAGGGCGTCATCAACGATGAGCAGTGGGGCCCGCTCACCGACGGCGACACCAAGACCACCAAGAAGATCAAGCTCACGGCCAAGGTGTCGAAGGAGGCCATCGAGGGCTCCATCTGCACCGTCATCAAGGCCAACCACGATCCCAAGGTCACGCTGGTGTTCGTCGAGAAGGTTGGCGACGAGGCCAAGTGGTCCACCGAGCGCGGCATGATCGAGACCATGTTCACCGAGGCGTTCCGCAACGCGTGCTTCACGATCGTGGAGCCCGGCATCAAGGTCACCGAGCTCAACGCCAACGGCGACCTCACGCAAGAGGACATCGAGAAGATCGTCAAGAACTCCAACGCGCAGTACGTGGTGCTTGGGCAGGGCAAGGTCATCAAGGGTGACAACAAGTTCGCCATCACCGAGGGCACCAAGATGAACAGCTACTCGGTGAGCGCCAACGTCAAGATGATCAACAGCGCCACCAACGAGATCGAGGCCACGGCGTTTCGGTCGACCAATATCCTCGGCATCAGCCCCGAGAACGCGCTCAAGGCAGTAGAGACGGGCGGCGGCAAGGGCAGGATGATCGTCGACGCGGTGATGGACGGCTTGATGAAGAAGGTGGCGGAGCGCTGGTCCGAGGTGCTGACCAACGAGGGCCGGGTTCAGGTCATCGTGAAGGAGGTGCCGAGCTTCGGCGCTGCCAAGTCGTTCAAGGAGATGGTGCAGCGCGTGCTCTCGTCATCGAAGATCGAGCAGCGCGAGGTCAAGAACAAGGTTGCCACCTTCGACGTCAACGTCGACGGCGGCGCCGAGGCGCTGGCGTCGGCCATCGAGGGCAAGAAGGCCGGCAAGTACACGGTCGAGGTCCTCGAGGTCGCAAGAGGCAAAGTGGTGCTGGTCCTCAAGTGACCTTGGCAGCCACGCGAGCAAAGGAGTCGCACATGAACGCTCGAATCCTCCTGGCACCGCTCGTCGCTGCTGGTGCCCTCGCGCTCTTCGCCGTGGGCGCCGAAGCGGGCGGCGCGGCCAAGGGCGCCGCCAAGGCGACCTTCGTCAAGGGTGAGGTCACCGTGGGCAGCTCGGCCGACGGCAAGGCCGAGCCCACCTTCGCGCGCGTCAAGCGCGGGCAAGAGCTCGCGCCCGGCAGCGTGGTCAAGACCGGCGAGGGCTCGCGCGCCGAGATCACCTTCGGCGACGGCTCGGTGGTGCGCATCGGGCCCGCCGCTGAGCTGCGCCTCGACGGGGCGGCCTTCGACGGCAAGAGCAAGGAGGTCAAGGTCGACGCCACGCTGGTGGCGGGGCAGGCTTGGGCCAAGGTGTCGAAGCTCGTCGGCGACGAGTCGAAGTTCCAGGTGAAGACGCAAAACGCCGTCGCCGGCGTGCGCGGCACGGTCTTCCGCGTCAACGTCGAGCGCGACGAGGCGACGGTGGTGCGGGTGTACAACGGCGCGGTGGCGGTGGCGGCGCCGATGCTCACCGGCAGCGAGGAGACACCGCTGATCGGGCCCATCGACCCGAACCGCAAGCCCATCGCCAAGCCCTTCACCGAGGTCAGCAAGAAGGAGTTCGAGCACCTGCTCGGCAAGATGATGCAGATCCGCATCGCCAAGAACTCACCGGTGAGCGCCGCCGCGCCGACGCCGTTCACCGCCGAGGAAGACTCGAAGAGCGAGCCCGAGTGGGTGCGCTGGAACGCGGCGCGCGACGCGGGCAAGGACACCGAGAAGAGCGACTGACACCGCCCACGAGTGGGTGAGTGTGGGATGGCGCGGCCCCTTGGGCCGCGCCGCCGTTTGTGGCGGCGCCACTTTTTTGCGGGAGCGCGGCCGGTGGCCTATGTCTGACGGTTGGAACCACGTGGAGCAAGGTGGCGCCGTGGCGTCAAAGAAGAAGAGAGCCCCAGCACCGCCTCCGCCGCCGCTCCCCGTGGCCGCGCCGGCAGTGCCGCGGCCGCTCCTCATCGATGACCGCATGCTGTGGACCCTGCTCCTGTTGGCTGCCACAGCCGGCGTCGTCTGGCTGGTCCGAGGCGTCCTCGTCCCGCTGCTGTTCGTGGCCGTGTTCAGCTTCCTCGGCGCACCGCTCGTCACCCGCCTCGAGCGCCGCATGCCGCGCGGCGTGGCCGCCGCGCTGGTGGTGCTTGGTGTGTCGGTGCTCGGCCTCTTGGCGCTCTCGCTCATGATTCCGCCGCTCGTGAGCGACCTGGTGGCGCTGTTCTCGGGCTTGCCCGCGCTGCTGCGGGAAGCGGGTGCGCTCATCCAGGCGCGCTTCGGCGTCGAGGTGCCCTTGAGCGTCGCTGATCTCTCGAGCGAGGCGAGCAAGGAGCTCATCGATCAGCTGCTCCCCTTCGCCAAGAGCACCGGTGCGGCCGTCAAGACCGGCGCCGTGGGCGTGCTCAAGGGGGCCGCCGGCGCGGCCGCATTCGCGGGCAAGGCGCTGCTCTTGCCCGTGCTCACCTTCTTTGCGCTCGCGGAGCTGCCACGCATCCGCGCCGTGCTCGGGCCCCTGGTGCCACGCGGTTCCCGCGGGCTGCTTGGGTACTATGTGCCCCTCATCGACGACACGCTCTCGCGCCTGGTGCGCGGCCAGCTGGTGGTGGCCGGCGTGATGATGGCGCTCTACGCCGTGGGCTTGAGCATCGCCGGCGTGCCGCTGGCGCTGGCCATCGCGGTCTTGGCGGGCGCCGCGTACCTCATCCCCTTCGCGTCGGGCACCGTGTGCATCGTGTTGTCGCTCGCCTTCTCGGCGCTCGAGCTGCGCGAGCAGGCGTTGTGGCCCTGCGTGGGTGCGCTCATCGTCGCCGGCGTGGTGCAGCTCGTCGAGAGCTACGTGTTGACGCCGCGCATCGTGGGGGAGCAGGCCGGGCTGTCGCCCTTCGCCGCCATTCTCGCGGTGCTGTTGGGTGGCACGGCGGCGGGGTTCTTGGGGGTGGTGTTCGCGCTCCCCACCGCGGCGGTGCTCGCGCTCATCTTGCGTGAGGAGGCGCGCCGTCGCGGTGGCGTGTTGGTCGAATCGGCAGCAGAGGAGGTTTCTGCGTGACGCGCACTCGCCACGTCCTGCTCTCGTTGGCGCTGGCCGCCGCCCTCGCCGTGCCCGCGCGGGCAGGCGATCCCGATCCTTCGCTCCCCGCCTTCGTTGCGCTCAAGAAGGACGTCGAGACGCTGCGCAAGGACCCGGAGCGCAAGCGCTTCCGCCACCACTACGAGAAGCTGATCGTGCGGCTGCAGGCGGTGGCCAACACGCACAAGGAAGGCGACAAGGCCGACGACGCTGCGTTCGTGGCGGCCCAGCTCCTCGAGGAGCTGTACTTCGTGTCGCGCCTCGATGCCGATCGCGCCGCTGCGGTCGATGCCTTCGTGTCGTGCGCCGAACGATTCCCACGCTCGAACCTCGCCGACGACGCGCTGCTCGCTGCCTCGCGCCTCGCGCCAGAGCTCGGCAAGCGGCGCGCGCTGCTCGAACGCGTGGCGGCCATGGGGAAGAAGGCCGACCTGCGCGCCGAGGCGGAGCGACAGCTCGCCGCGCTGCCGCGGGAATCGACGCGCGAGGCCGCTCGTGAGCCCGCAGCGCCGGCGAGCGAGCCCCTGCGAGAAGCCCTCGCGCGCGTCGCCGAGTCGGCCAGCGAGCCCGCGGCCCCGGCTGCGTCGCCGCCCGTGGCGACGGCGGCCCCGTCGACGAGGCTGACAGCGGTGGAGGTGTTGCCCGAGACGCCGCCGGCAGGCACGCCGACGCGCAAGGTGATGGTCATCCGGCACGAGAAGAAGAACGGCGAGTCCGTGGTGACGCTGCGCGTCTCCGGCGATGTGGGCATCACGCGCGGCGAGGTGCCGCACGGCGAGGGCGGCTCGCGCCGGGTGTTCTACGACCTCGCGCCCGCCAAGCTCGGGCAGCGCAACATCCAGCCCATCGAGGTGCACGACGGCGTCATCAGCCGGGTGCGCGCCGGGCAGTACGACACCGAGGTGGTGCGCCTGGTGGTGGAGCTCGAGGCCGACAAGGAGCCAGCGCTGCACGTGGTGCGGCACCCCTTCGAGGTGCGCCTGGTGGTCCCGGTGGCGCCGCCCGCCGTGGACGTCGTCGCTGGCACGGTGAGCATACCAGCACCACCGAGCGCGGCCGAGGTGAAGAAGCGCATCGAGAGCGGCACGCCCGGCGGCGTCTCGATCTCGCAGCAGCTCGGGCTGGCCGTGCACCGCGTGGTCATCGACGCCGGCCATGGTGGCAACGACACGGGTGCCATCGGGCCCTCGGGCGTCAAGGAGAAGGATGTCACGCTGCAGATCGCACAGCGCGTGCGCGAGCGCCTCATCGCCGAGATCCCCGACGTGGAGGTGGTGATGACGCGCGAGGGCGACAGCACCTTGGCGCTGCAGGACCGCACCAACACCGCCAACGCGGCGGCGGCCGACCTGTTCATCTCCATCCACTGCAACGCGAGCCCCATGAAGCGCGTGCGCGGCGTCGAGACCTACACCCTCAACATCACCCACGATCGTTACGCCATGAAGCTCGCGGCCCGCGAGAACGCGGAGGCGGGCGAGGGATCCATCTCGGACCTCGAGTTCATCTTGGCCGACCTGGCCATGAAGTCGAACGTCGACGATAGCGTGCGCCTCGGCCGGCAGGTGCAGCGCTCCATCGTGGGCAACATCAAGAAGCGGTGGAGCGACGTGCCCGATCTGGGCCTCAAGCATGCGCTGTTCTACGTGCTGATGGGCACGCGCATGCCGTCGATCCTCGTCGAGACCTCGTTCCTCTCCAACAAGACCGAGGAGCAGCGCCTGGCGTCGGCGGCCTACCAAGAGAGCATCGCCAACGGCGTGGTCGACGGCGTACGCGCCTTCATCGAGGAGCGCCAGGCCTTCTACACGGCGCAGTAGCTGACGTAGAGTCGGCGCCACCATGCAGGTGGATTCGGCCGTCGATTCTTTTTTGTCGTGGGCGCGCGTGGAGCGCGGCCTCGCCGACAACACCATCGAGGCCTACGGCCGCGACCTGGGTGACTTCGCGCGCTCGCTCGACAAGCAGGGCGTTGGCGCGGTGTCGGCGGTGCGCTCGACGCACGTGCTCAAGCACCTCATCGAGCTCTCCAAGGGGCGCCTGGGCGTGCGCAGCCAGGCACGGCACCTGGTGGCCATCCGTCAGCTCTTTCGCTTCTTGGTCAAGGAGCGGGTGCTCAAAGACGATCCGGCGGCCGACATCGAGCTGCCACGGGCGGCGCGCACCCTGCCGACCTTCCTCGACCTCGGCGAGGTGGAGCGCCTGTTGGCGGCGCCCGACGCCGCCTCGCCCCGCGGCCTGCGCGATCGCGCCATGCTCGAGCTCTTGTACGCCACGGGCCTGCGCGTGACCGAGCTGGTGGAGTTGCCGCTCGACGCGCTCGACCTCGAGCGCGGCTTCTTGTTGGTGCGCGGCAAGGGCAACAAGGAGCGCGTCATCCCCATCGGCCAGGCGGCGCTCGAGGCGCTGCGGGCCTACCTCGCGGGCGCCCGCGCGAGCTTCCTCGGGCCGGCCTCCGCGAGCGCCGCGGCGCTGTTCTTGCGCGCCGGCGGCGAGCCCATGACGCGCCAGGGCTTCTGGAAGGCGCTCAAGGGCTACGCGCGCGCCGCGGGTGTGACCAAGCCCATCTCGCCCCACAAGCTGCGCCATAGCTTTGCCACGCACCTGGTGGAGCGCGGGGCCGACCTGCGCGCCGTGCAGGCCATGCTCGGCCACGCGGACCTGTCGACGACCGAGATCTACACCCACGTCAACCGCGCCCGCCTGCGTCAGCTCTATGGCGAGCACCACCCGCGGGCGCGTAGCGGGAACCCATAGGCCGCGAGCGCGGTCTGGTGGGCATGCTGCCCACCCTGGCCCTCGCGCTCCTGTCCCACCTGTCCAGTTCGACCTGCGCCCTACAGGGAGAACTGGCTGAGCTCGAGCGCAGCGCGCGCCGCGTGACGCTCGAGGTGGGCGACGGTGCCGCGGTGGTGACGGTGCGCGACACGGTGGCGCGCGCGCCAAGCCAAGCCGGGCACTACGAGACGGTGTTCCCGAGGCTCGATGGCACCATGGTCGGCGTGCTCGTGCGCGCCGATGGCGCGCTCATCGAGGGACGCCTCGACGATGACGATGACGCGGCAGATCGGTTCGGCACCTTCGAGACGGCGCTCAAGGTCGGCGTGCCGGCGATCGAGGCGAACGGCGGCAAGGTGCGCACCGCGGTGCTGGCGTCGCTGTCGTCGGGGTGCTGCGGCATCGACGGTGACGAGGTGGCGGTGCAGGTGGCGACCACGTGCGGCACCGATGCGCTGGTGGTCGAGACCACCTGGGTGCTCGAGAGCGAGCCGTACGACGGCGCGTGGCGCTTCCGCCTCCCGCGCGACAGCCAGCAGGATCTGCCGCTGACGGTGAAGGGCGCGAGCGTGCGCAAGGCCTTCGTCGACGGCGCCCTCGCCAAGGTGGTGGTCCACGGTGAAGGGGAGGCGGTGATCGACGTGCTTACGCAGGGGCACGACACGCTGCGCGGGCGCGCCAGCCTCGAACGCGTCGATCCCATGGATCGCCTCGGGCCCCCGCCTCACGACGAGTGGGGCAAGGTGGACGGCGTAGCGGTGGTGGAGCCATCCGCTCCCGTCGATGTCGTGCGCGTCGAGGTCGACGTGCCACGCCCCCTGGCCGATCCTGCCGCCGGCCTGCGCGTGGTGTTCGTGCTGGACGCCTCCACGAGCGCCGGCACCATGGGCATCGGCAAGGCGCGGACGGCCATGGAGGGCGTGCTCGACGCGCTCCCCGACGACGCGCGCTACAGCGTGGTGGCCTTCGCGCGCCGACCGTGGTTGGTAGTCGATCCCTGGTCGTCGCCACGGGAGCGTTTCGTCCCCGACATCGCGCCGCAAAACGGCAGCGATCTGGTGGGCGCGCTCACCTTCGCCCACGGCCTGGCGCACGACGTCGCGCCCGAGGAGACGCCGCGCATCATCGTGGTGTCGGATCTCATGCAAGCAAACGCCGTCACCGACGCAGTGTGGGGCGCCCGCCTGGCGAGCCTCGGCGTGCTGACCCACGTGGTCGCGCTGCCCGCCGACGTTGACGACGCTGAGCCCTACTCTTGGGTGCGCGTGATCCCCGACGAGGACCCGCGCGCCGAGGCCGTGGAGGGCACCGGCGGCATCTTCGTGGAGATCGGCGCCGGCGACGAGAGCGACGCGCTCCTGTGGCCGCACCTGGTCGTGCCCACGCGCATCGACCAGGTGGAGCTCGAGCTCGCCGGGCGCGACCCACTCGAGGACGCCCTCGCGTCGCACGGCGAGGTGCCTGAGGTGCTGCTCTCGGGCACCGGGGTGCGCGTCCAGAGCGCGCTCCCCGTGGGCGCCCATGGTCCCGCCTTCCTCACGGGCTTCCTGTGGTCGCAGCCGCTCGCCCTGGCGCTCGACGCCGCGCCGGCCACCCGCCGCCTCTCGCTCGCGCGCGCTGCCTTCGGTCCGGTGGCCGCAGAGCTCCCTGACGACGTGGTGCGGGCCGCCGCCAAGCAGGTGAACGCAGTGTCGCGGGTGACCTCCTTGGTGCAGGTGCCCGATTACCGGCCACGCGAGCCGGAGGGCATGGGCTTCGGCATGTCCGGGTGCGGCTGCTGTGGCTGCTGTGGCTGCTGCGGCTTGAGCGGCCGTGGCACGCGCAGCGTCTGTGGCATCGGCGCGGCGGTGCCCATCGTGGGCGAGCTCGACGCTCTGCAGGCCCGGCTCAGCGACGAGCTTCAGGCCTGCAAAGAGTCAGCTGCGGCGCTGCGCATCGAGATGGAGGACAAGGAGATCCTCGATGTCGTGTCGGTGCGCGCCAGCACCTGCGTGGTGGAGCGCGTGTGGCGTTGGGACTTGCAGCGGCTGAGCGAGGAGGCCGGGCTCGCCGATGATCGGGTGTTCGAGCGCCACTTCGTCCTGACGGTCGAGGCCACGGTGCCGGTCGATGAGGCCGCGTCGGATCCCGAGGGCGACGACGCCGACCTGAGCGGCTAGACTCCTCCTGTGCTCGCGCTCTTGGTGCTGCTTGCGACCGCCGACCCAAACGCTCAAGCCTCGGCCGCGCCCGCGGTCGAACAACTGAGCGCGCCCGACGACACCAAGGGCCTGCGCGCGGTGTTCCTGGTGGCGGCCCCTCCCGACGTCGTGCTGGAGACGCTCTGGGACGTGCGGCGCTTCCGACAGATCTTCCCGGACATCGAGAAGCTCGAGGTGCTTGCCGAGCGCCCCGGCTCCGTCGACGCGCGCTTCACCGTCGACGCCGTGCTGGCCAAGGTGCACTACACCCTGCGCCGCGACGTCGATCGCGCGGCGCGGCGCGTGGAGTGGCGCTCCATCGGCGGCGACATCAAGGCCATCCGCGGGAGTTGGCAGGTGCAGCCCACCGCCAATCCCATGGTGTCGCAGCTGACCTACACCAGCTTCGTCGACGTGGGCTATGCGGTGCCGAGCGGCCTCGTGCGTGCCACCGCGCTCAAGAAGGTCGATCAGATGGCCGAGCGCGTGCGCAGCGCGTGCCGCACCGCGGTGCTGGCCAGCCGCTGACCTTCATCGGCGGCGGATAGCAGTCGTCAGAAGGGCGGCAGCTCGGGAAGGGTGCCGTCCTCGGACGCGCGCATGACCTCGTCGCAGTCGGCGCCGTCGGCGATGCGCACCTCTTCGAAGAAGGAGCGCGTGGCGTCGGGGTGCGGCTCTGATGAGCCCTCGCTCTGACGATCGACCAGCGGGTTGTTGGCCGCCACCGTCAGCGCTTCGTTGCTGTTGTGCGCCAGCCCCACCGCGTGGTCGGGGCCGAGGATGACGCCCTCGAGCTCCACGGTCTTGCGCTGAAAGGCATAGACCTCGCCCTCGACGGCGCCGCTGACGAACAGCGTCATGGCGGGGTTCTCGTCGCCGTCCATGTCGTGGATGCGCTGGTCCCACGGCGCCGCCGCGGCCTCCTCCTTCGTGGTCGGCAGCGGCGTGGCGTAAGGATCGGGCAGATCGCGCAAGGCCCAGAGCTGCAGGTGGCCGGTGGCACCGTAGCTCCCCACCTCGTGGTCGATGAGCACCTCTTCGGGCGGGCTCTGGGGCACCGCGCGATAGGTCGACTGCGGCGCCTCGGTGACAACGCCGGCGACTTCGAAATTGTAGCCGCCGCACAGCTGGCTCTCTTGCAGATAGACGCCCGCGCCCTCGTCCCAGGTGCGCGTCACCAGCCGGAAGTTGTCGCCGCCGCCCTCGTAGTCGCCGAGAAATGGCACGTGCACCAGCGTCTGGTTGCGCGTCTTGAGCGCGAAGGTGCCAGCGTGCGCGCCCTCGGGCGCGGGGATGGCCTGGACGCCGATGTCGTCGTCGTAGATGGGCTGCACGGTGGGACACGCGCTCAGCAGGAGCGCGCAGCAGACAGCAAGAACACCGTGGCGCGTCGTCAACCGAACAGCTCCTCTGGTGTCACGATGGTACCGGACAGCGCGCTGGCCGCCACCACGCGCGGTGAGGCGAGGTACACCTGGCCCGGACCGGAGCGGCCAGGGAAGTTGCGGTTGATGGCGCTCACCGTCACCTGCGCCTTGCTCGTCGACACACCCGGGCCCGCGTTGATGCAGGCGCCGCAGGAGGGCTCGATCACCTTCGCGCCCGCCTCGGCGAACAGCGCGGGGTAGCCCTGCTCGACGGCGTAGCGCTTGATGCGCTGGCTGCCGAACTGGATGAAGAGCTGCACGCCGTCCTTGACGCGCATGCCGCGCTTGAGCCCCTCGCCGAGCACCTCGGCGTACATGTCCATGTCGGCCATCTTGCCGCCGGTGCACGAGCCGCCATACGCGATGTCGACCTTGACTGGCCCCCGGCTCGTCGTGAGCGCGTCGACGGCGACGCCGTTTCTCGGGTCGCCGGGCGTGGCGACCATCTGCGGCACCTGCGCGAGGTCGATGGTGAAGGTGGCGTCGTACTGCGCGTCGGCATCGGCGCGCAGGTGGCCGCGCGCGGCGCGCTCCTCCGACCAGCCGCGGAACTTCATCAGGTACTGCTTGGTGATCTGGTCGGCCTCGATGATGCCGGTGGTGGCACCGCACTCGACCGCGAGGTTGGTGAGGGTGGCGCGCTCGTCCATGCTCATGTGCGCCAGGCCCGGCCCCGACATCTCGAGCACCTTGCCGATGCAGTTGCCCTCTTTGGCGTACTGCTGCGCCATCACGTAGAGCATCACGTCCTTCGCCGTGACGCCCTTGGCCGGCTTGCCCGTGAGCACGTACTTGACGCTGGCGGGCACCTTCACCTGGATGTCGGCCGTGTACCAGGCGTTGGCCATGTCGGTGCTGCCGACGCCGAAGGCGAAGGTACCGAGCGCGCCGGCCGTGCAGGTGTGGCTGTCGGTGCCGACGACGATGTCGCCGGGGCCGCCGAGCTCCTCCATGACGGCGTTGTGGCAGATGGCCTCGGAGCCGGAGCCGTCTGGCGCCAAACCGAAGTAGCGGATGCCGTGCTTCTCCACGAAGCGCTCTTGCTCGGCGCCCAGGTTGTCGACGAGGACGTGCAGGCCCTTCTGCTTGTCGGCGTCGGACATGATCTGGTTTCGGAAGGTGAGGTGATCGCGCATGGCGAACACGCTCGAGGGGTCGCGCAGCTTGGCGTGCTTGCCGTAGCCGGCGACGAACAGCGAGTCGCACATGGCCGTGGTGTAGTCGTGGCTGAAGCGCACGTCGGTGCGGCAGAAGAGCGCGTCGCCGGGCTTGACCGCAGGGAGGCCGAGCGCGCCGGTGGTGGCGTCGGCGATGGCGCGGCTCGCGATGATCTTCTCGACGAGCGTCATGGGCCGCGCGGTGGTGGTGACGGGCGGCGGCGCGACCTCGCCGGCGAGGCGCGCCTTGTTGTAGGTGAACAGGCCGCCGTACTCGACGATGCCGCGCTCGATCTCGTTGAGTCCTTCGGTGAACTCGGCGAGCGGGATGGGCTCGCCCTTCTCGATGCGCGCCACCACCGACTCGTCGGTGGTGGTGAGCAGGCCGATGTTGCGGCAGTTCTGCCCGTAGATCTTCTCGATGGTCTTGGCGACGACGAGCTGCACGCCCGCCACCTTCTCCGAGTAGGGCGCCGTCTCGCGCGAGGAGCCGCAGCCCTTGGAGAGCCCGCTCACGATCACCGCGGGCTTGGCGCGCTTGATCGCGTCCTTGCCGATCTTGCCGCCGCGCAGGCCCACCAGGCAGTAGTCGCCGAGCGTCTCGTCGTACCAGAAGCACACCCAGCCGGGCGTGAGCTCGTCGGTGGAGATGTTGTCGATGAGCTTGCGCGTGGGATCGAAGGTGACGATCTCGCCCTTGAGCTGGCGCTCGAGCAAATCGAGGTCGTCGCTCAGGTAGAGGACACGGCCGGAGAACCGCACCAGGGGATCGCGCTTGTGGATGCTCGTCGACGTCACAGACATGGGTGGCGCCTAGCGTTTCGGAGGGCATTCGACAACGGTCGTGCAGGCGCTATGGCGGGCCGTCGTGACCGGCCTCGCCTACCTCGGCCCCGCGCTCGCGCCGCCCGGCGTGGCGTGGGTGCGTCTCGTCGAGGAGCACGCGCGCCTCGAGCTCGGCAGCGGCGCGCACGACGGCGAGCGCGTGCGCGCCCTGCTGCGCCCGCTCGACGATCCGCCGCAGCCGGGGTGGCTCACGGTCGCGCTCATCGGCTACGAGGCGGCCGTGGCGCTCGATGAGCGCGCTCCCCGCCACGCGCGCGACGCAACGCTCGGACCCGACGTGGTGGTGTGGCGCGCCCGTCCGGCTCCACCGCCGGCGCGCGAGCCCTGCTGGCGCCCGCGCCTGGAGCTTCGTCACGACGCGAAGCGGCGCCACCGGGCGCGCGTCGAAGCCGCGCGCGAGCTGCTCCTCGACGGGGTGATCTATCAGGCGAACCTCGCGCACCGCGTGGCGGTCGCGCCGGCGACGCGCGCACAGGCGCTCGGCTTCTTTCAGGACGAGGTGGGCGGCGACGTTGCTTGCTGCGCCGCGTGGCTCGACGTCGAGAGCTGGGGCAGCATCGTCAGCCTCTCGCCGGAGCGCTTTCTCACCGTCGACCCGCACACGCGCGTCGCGCGCGCCTTCCCCATCAAGGGCACGCGCCCGCGGGGCAGCTCGCCCGAGCGCGACCAGGCGCAGCGCGCCGCGCTGTGCGCATCGGCGAAGGACGCAGCGGAGCACGTCATGATCGTGGACCTGCTGCGCAACGATCTCGGGCGCGTGGCGGAGCCGGGCGGCGTCACCGTGGAGCGCCTGCTCGACGTGGTCAGCGTGCCAAACGTCCACCACCTCGAGAGCACCATCGCGGCGCGGCTGCTCCCCGGGGTGCGGCACTCCGACGTGTTGAGCGCGGCCTTGCCCGGCGGCTCCATCACGGGGGCGCCAAAGTCGAGCGCCGTCGAGACCATCCACGCCCTCGAGGATGGGCCGCGCGGTCCCTACACGGGTGCGCTGGTGGTGGTCGACGAGCACCGCGCGCTGCGCTCGTCGCTGCTCATTCGCACGTGGCTGCGACCGGCGCAGGGCCCCGGCGCGCTGCACGTCGGCGGCGGCATCGTCGTCGACAGTGAGGCCGAGGCGGAGTGGCAGGAGACGCTCGACAAGGCGCGCGCGTTCGGGGAGCTCAGCTCTTGCTGATGCTGCCGCGCACGACCACGCCGACGATGAGCGCGGCGACCACGATGGACCAGAACAGCCACGCACCTTGCGACTCGAGGCCCTTGGTGAGCTCGATGCCGAGCACCGAGCCGATGGCGGTGATGGGGAAGAACAGGGCCGCCAACAGATTCAGCCGGTGCTGCGCGTCCGCGGTCTTCTTGGCGAATGAAGCCTGCTCCTCGGCGGCCTTGGCCTCCAGGTAATCGAGCGCGTTCTTGGCGTCGCTCACGACCAGCTCGGCGCTGCGCTCGATCTCACCGGCGGCGTCGCGCAAGGAGATGATGTCCTTGTCGTCGACACCCTCGCGGGCCTCCTGCAGCGCCTTGTGCAGGTTGCGGGTGGTGCGGGCGATGGGCGCGGCCGCGCGCAGCACCTGGTAGATCTCTTCGGCTTGCTTGGCGCGGTCGACCTTCTCGTCGAGCTCCTGCACCGCCGCCTTGAACGCCTCCACGTGACGCTTGAGCGAGGGCAGGCCGTCGCCGCGGCTCTCCTTCGCCTTGAACGCGCCGTCGGGCGCGCGCCAGAAGAGGCGCGGCGCGCGTTCGTCGTCACCCACCTTGGGAACGTCGTGCAGGATGAGGAGCAGGTGGCCCGCGTCGATCATGGCCCGCTGACGGCCGGCCGACGTGCCCACGCGTTGTCGGAAGCGCTGCGGGACCTGCCAGCTCTCGGGGATGACCTGTGCCATGGACGCCGGGTGTACCACGTCGCCCCGGCGTCGTGCTCAGGGCCGCGCGCGCCGTCGAACCAGCGCGAGCAGCGCCAGCGCAACGAGCGGAGAGGCCGGTGCGCTGGCGCAGGTCGCGGTCGTCGCACCAGGGCGGAGCCTGATCGGCTCCTCCTCTGGCGGGGCATCACCGCGCTGATCGTCGCGGTCGCCGTCGCTCTCGTCGCCGTCGCTCTCGTCGCCGTTCTCGTCGACACGGGCTTCGACCACGCGCACCTTGAGCCGCAGGAAGTCGTCGGCGGGCCCAAAGCCCGCGTCGGCGAACCAGACGACGCCCTCGTGCACCAGCGCGAACGACTGCGTGGTCTCGCCCAAGGCCGCGCCGGCGATCTCGAAGGTGAAACGCGCCACCTCACCCTCGGCCGTCACCTCGTCGGGCGTGGCCACGCGTGTGGGTGAGAGCCACGAGGCCGCAGCCAGCGACGAGGGTTGGTCGCGCGGCGTCGGAGCCAAGCGCACGCCGTCGCCCCAGGCGAGGTGCCCGTCGTTGCGCACCTCGACGAAGCCCTGGAGCACGCTGCCGAGCTCGACCAGCACGGCGCCGTTGGCGTCGAGGGGGAAGCCCACGTCGGTCAGCGTGCCCGCGTGGTCGCGTGGCGCCACGCGCACGAGGATCGCGAGCTGTGTGTCGGGGGGACCGCCAGATTGAGAGAACCAGCTGACCCCCTCCTGCACCACGCCGAAGGTCTGCAGGTGCTCGCCGGGCTCGTTCGCGCGGATGCGCACGGGGAAGTGGCCGACGGCGCCCGGCGCCACCGCGCCCGGCGAGACGATGCGCGTTGGTGACAGCCAGGTGTCGTCGGCGAGCGGCGACGCCAGGTCGCGCGGCGTGGGCGCCAGGCGCGTGTTGTCATTCCACGTCTCCGCTCCGTCATTTCGCAAATCGAAGAAGCCATCGAGATCCTCGCCTTCGAGCAGCTCGATGGCGGGCTGACTGGCGTAGGGGAACGACTGGTCGACGTAGGTGGCGCGCCAGGCGGGTGGCGTGGGCGCGCCGAGATTGTCGCGGCGCGAGGCGACGTACTCGGACCCGAGCGAACGGGTGTTGCGCTGGATGCCGTAGCTGCAGCCGCGCGCCTCGAGGATGGTCGGCGTGCCCCAGGGGTCGCCGTGGTCGAGCAGCACCACGTGCGTCGACGACGCGAGGATATCGGCGGGCTCCGCGTTGGCGCGCGTGACGTGCGTCCACCACGTCTCCGACGTGCGGTAGGCGTCGGCGGTGTAGGGGCCGTGGTAGCAGGTGGAGAGCGCGTCGCCGTTGATCTTCCAGCTCTTGAACACGAAGCCGCTGCAGTCGGCGCCGTAGGTGCCGCTGTGCGTGCAGTTGGGGCAGTTGCCCGAGCACGAGCCATGGTTGCCGCCACCGTCGGCTTGCCAACAGCCACCGCCCCACCAGTAGGAGTAGCCCTGGCCGGTGCGCCCGCGCTCGACGATCTCGTCGCGCGTCATCACGGGGGGGGCGCTGGCCACGACGAGGGCCATGAGGATTGCGCTCACCATGAGCTCACCTCCACAGCGGCACCGCTGCCAGGATTGCTGGTGTCGACGAACAGGTGTGCCACGTGGCCTGGGCCGGCGGGCACGAGTTGCTTGAGCGGCACGAACTCCGGCGACGCGCGCATCTCGGTGCGCGCGACCTCCCGCAAGTGACCGTCAGCGCCACGTTCGAGGCGCGCGACCACGATGCGATCGCGCTCCGGTGGCGCACCTGGCCGTTGCACGAGCTCGTGACCGGCGACCCAGAGCACCGGCCGGGCACCGTCGTGGTGGGCCACCAAGCCCGAGAGCTCGAGCAGCGACGAGAAGTGCACCACGGCATCGCCGCGCAAGGCGCCGCGCGGATCGAGGAACAGCACCTGGGCGGCGTCGCCGACCTTGCGCACGCGCACCAGCACCTCGCCCAGGGGCAGCCCCGGGCGCGTGACCCGCGACGCATCGCGGGAGAGGCGCCCGTCGAGCACGCGCACGTGTACGCCGTGCTGCACCTCGAGCCAGACGCCGCTTTCGTCGGCGAAGATGCCCGTCACGAGCCCACCCTCGTCGACACCGGCGCCCTCGACGTCGGCGTCGGCGATCACGGCGCCGCTCGTCGTCAGCACGAACACGCGGCGCGCCACCAAGCGATCGAGCACCGCGACGTCCCCCGAGGGCAAGAGCGCCAGATCTTCGATGGTGGTGGACGGCAGCGGCACGTTGCCCTCGAGGGCGCCATCTTTGGCCACCACGGCGATGCGCGCGTGCACCGCGTCGAGCACCCACAGGCGGCCCTCCGGATCGACCGCGAGGCTTCCCGGGCCCTCGGGCGACGCCTCGTCATCACGGGTGATGCCGAGGGCCGCGGGCGCGGGGCCCACGGGCAGCGCGAGCCCAGCGGGCAGGGCGAGCGAGAGGAAGATCGAGATCATGACGGCTCCCGGATCGGGGTTGGAAAGCGCGACGATTCGGCCACGGATTTGCGTGGGCCGCGTCGGTCGAGGGCGCTACGTTATTGGGCGGATGCTCGCGGGCCTTGACCCGCGGGGTTCAGGGCAGGCGCCAGGGGATGCGGTGCTTGACGAGCTCCGGGAGCGGGAGCTGCACCAGCACCGGCTTCTTCGCGGGATCGAGCCACTCGACGAGCTTCTCGAGGTCTGCGCGAGCCATCGCCGTGCACCCCTGGGTGGCGCGGCCCTTGCGCTTCCACACGTGCACGAAGGCGCAGCTGCCGCGCCCGGGCACCACCAGCGCCGAGGTGTCACCGAAGCCGTTCTGATCGATGAGCAGGCCGATCTCGTAGAGGCCGTCGTTGCGCCACATGCGCTCGGCGCTGCGGTACGAGCGCTCGGGCGGGACGGCCACGCCAGCATCGGGCGCTGTCGCGGGCGTCGCGACGTGCTCGTCGACGAGCCGGTTGTAGGCGCCGCCGCGCGGGTCGTCGACGCACACCAGCTCGGCGCTGGTGCGCAGCCAGGGCATGCGCGTCTTCATCGGGGGCGCCATCGGCCCGAATGCGGAGAGCAGCCGAAAGACCCCCGCGGGCGCGCGCGCGTCGCCCTCGACCTTGCGCGGCTCGCCGACACCGAGCGGGTGCAGGCCCAGGCCCCAGCCGAGCCCGTTTTCGCCCACCACTACCTCGATGGTGGGGCCCACCTGCATCCAGACGCCGCCGACCTTCTCGAAGCGCGTCAGGCGCGCCACCTCGTCGCGCCAGTCGCGCGTCGTCACCTGCACCACCTGCTCGGCGCCCACGAGGTCGAGCGAGAAGGACCCCGGCCCCGGCGCCGCCGACGGGGGCAGGGCGTCGATGTCGTCGGGGGCCTCGGCTGGGGTGGCGAGCAGCAGGAGCAGGGGCAGCAGCACGTGGGCACGCTACTACCGTGCTTGCCGGCTCGTCGAACGCGCGCGGGCGCCGCGTGTCGCCCGGCCGAGCCGATCGTGCTACGGACCGGCGTCATGAGTGAGCCCACCCACGCAGAAGTGGAGGTGGCACGCCTGCGGCAGCGGGTCGCCGAGCTCGAGGGCGAGCGCGATCGCTTGCGGCACGACGCTGCCCAGATGGAGCAGCTGCTCACTGTCGTGCCGAACATGGTGATCCGCTTCGACCGCGCGCTGCGCATCACGTACCTCAACCGCTGCGTCCCGCCCCTCACCGTCGAGCAGGTGCTCGGACGCCCGATGTCCGACTTCATGCCGCCGAGGTCGTGGGCCGCCGCCGCGCCGGTGATCGCTCAGGTGCTCAGCAGCGGCGTGCCAACCAGCTATGCCATCGACGGCCAGGGCCCGCACGAAACGGTCGCTCACTACCAGACCGACGTCACCGCGGTGCGGGAGGGCGAGACGATCGTCGGCGGTCTCCTCTCGACCATCGACGTCACAGCGATGCAGCGCCGCGAGCAGAGCGTGGCGGAGCGCGAGGCCATGCTCAAGCTCGCGCTGGCGGCAACCGGCTTGGGCCTGTGGACCTGGGAGATCGATCGCAACCGGATCATCTGGGACGAGCGCATGCAGGAGATCACCGGGTACCCCACGCCCGTGGACCTCGCCGCCTACACCACCACGGTCGTCCATCCCGACGACCGTGACCTGGTGAGCGCGGACGGCGGGCGACTGCTCGCCGGTGAGTCGATACAGCGCACGCACCGAATCGTTCGCCCCGACGGCGAGGTGCGCTGGGCCATGGTGATCGCGCGTCCCACCATGAATGCCCAGGGCAAGCTCGCGGTGGTCGTGGGCGGGCTCATTGATGTCACCTCGCAGCGACGCGTGGAAGAAGAGCTGCGCCACGTCCATCGCCTCAACGCCGTGGGCACGCTGACCGCGGGCGTGGCGCACAACTTCAACAACCTGCTCACCGTCATTTTGCCGAGCCTCGAGCTCGTACGCCGGGTTGTGCCCGGCGATCACGCAGCCATCGTCGACGACGCCATCGGGGCCGCGACGCGCGCGGCGGAGCTGGTGCACCAGCTCATGACCTACGCGGGCAAGCGCCTGCCGCGGGCGCCGAGCACGGTCGACCTCGCCACCGTGATCGAGCGCAGCACGGCGGTGTGCGCGCGAACGCTGGGTGGCGGCATCGCCATCGACTGCCGGGTCACGCCGGGGTTGCCACCGGTGCGGGGCGACGCCACCGACGTCGAGCAAGTGCTCTTGAACCTGCTGTTCAACGCGCGGGACGCGCTGCTGCCGAGCGCACGCGAGCCGCGCCGCATCGTCATCGAGGCGGGCGCCGACACCGTCGATGGCAGCGAGCTCGCGTATCTTCGCGTCACCGACAATGGCACTGGCATGGACGCCGACACCCTGCAGCGGGCGTGCGAGCCCTTCTTCACCACCAAGGCGGTCGGCGCCGGCACCGGGCTCGGCCTGGCTACCAGCATGGCGGTGGCGCGCGAGCTCGGCGGCAAGCTCGAGCTCAGCTCGCAGGCGGGGCAGGGGACCGCCGCGACCTTGTGGCTGCCGGTGGCGGAGGGCAGCACCTTCAGTCGCGCGCGCCCGCCTCGCCCGGCCGAGGCCCCCCCAACCACGGTGCTGCTCGTCGATGACGACCCGCTGGTTCGGCGCGCGACCTCTCGGCTGCTCGAGCTCAAAGGCTGCCGGGTGGTGTGCGCCGAGGGTGGCGCCCTCGCGCTGGAGGCGCTCACGCGGGATCGCTTCGACGTGATCCTGCTCGATCGCTCCCTCGCCGCGGGGGCCGACGCCGAGCTGGTGGGCCAGCTGCGCGCACGTGGCCAGGGCGCGCGGCTCCTGTACTTCACCGGCGACGCGCTGAGCGAAGGGCAGTCGGCCCTGGTCGACGGCGTCGTCAGGAAGCCGGTCAACGCCGAGCAGTTGCTGGCGGCGGTGCGCGCGCGGCGCGCCCAGGCCTGAGCGCAGGACCGGCGGACGGCTGGGCGGCGCTCGGCCGGTAGCGCTACGGCACGCACTGCGCCGACGCCGTACGGAAGCCCGGCAGCGGCGTGGCGCCGTCGTTCCACACCGGCGCGCCGAGCTCACTGACGATCTCCTCGACGTAGGCGTGCTGGTTCCAGATGCCGCGTGCCTGCGCCCAACGGGTGCCCGAGTTCTGCCAGGCGTCGAGGCCCTGGGCCGTGTGCAACATGGGCTCGTTGCTGCCCGCCAGCAGGTTGGCGTGGCCGTCGTTGTCGATGTCGGCGATAGGCGTGTACTCGAACATGGTCACGCTCTGGCGCTCGGCGTCGTACACCGTCGAGCCCGCCGGTCCGTACGACCATACGTGGCCCTCGTCGGCGTACACGACGTTCTGCGTACCGTCGGCCTCGAAGTCGAAGCCCGCGGGGCCCGAGGCGCCGGTGCCGTCCCAGATGGTCGAGCGCCACAGCTCCGTCAGGTTGTGGTGGTAGACGATGAGGATCTCCTGCGAGGCCACCGCGATCTCGAGGTCGCCGTCGCCGTCGACGTCGAGGATGGCGGGGTTGTTGGGGATGATGCCGCAGGGGTCCTCTTCCTCGCCACCACCGCCACCACCGCCCGTGGTGTGCTCGCAGGTGGTCCCCATGCTCATGCGGGTCGGCGGCTCGAAGGGGCCGGCGCGGACCGCGCCCGTGACGCCGTCGAATACGGCGAGCTGGCTCGAGCGGAACACCACCTCGTTGACGCCGTCGCCGTCGAGGTCGGCCACGGCCGGGTGACCGTCGTAATCCACGTCGTCGAGATTGTCCCACAGGATGCTGCCGTTGGCGCGATAGGCCGTGGGGCCTGCAACCAGCTCGAGGCCCGGCTGCCCGTCGACGTCGACCAGCACGCTGGTCGGCCCATGCCCGGCCGAGCCCGTGCCGCGCCCGCCCACCCAGAGCAGGCGGCCGTTGTGATCGTAGAGGTGATCGCCCACGGCCACCTCGCCGAAGCCGTCGCCGTCGACGTCGCCGACGGCGATGCCGCCGGCGTCTTCGAGCTCGTTCGGGTCGCGCTGCCACTCTTGCGACTCCCACTTCACGCGGCCGGTGCAGTCGAAGGCGAGCAGGTTGCCGTGGGCGAACTTGCCGTGCACCTTGGGGCCGTTGGGGATGGCCTCGACGCCGGGCAAGAGCACCCACTTCTGGCCGATGATCTCCACGCAGCCATCGCCGTCCAGGTCCATGAGTGCCGGCGTCACCGACGAGTTCAGCCGCGCCGCCGGGTCGACGTTGGTCCACACCTCGTGGCCGCTGGCGCCGTCGATGGCGCGCAGCACGCCGGGCACCGGGTCGTTCACCTGCTCTTCGGAGCCCGAGATGCCGCCCGAGCTGAGGTAGTCGGGCGCGTCATTCGGATCGAAGGAGATGAACACCACGCGCGGCGTGTCGTCGCGCGTGAGCACGCCGTCGCCGTTGTCGTCTTGCAGGCGCGACACCAGCGGCGTCGACCAGGTCTGCCGCGACGCCGGCGCGGCACCGTCGCCGTCCCACTCCCACAAGGCCTCGGGTGTGAACGTGGTCGGCTGCGGGCAGGGCGGCAGCTCGCTGTTGGTGCCGTTACCGCGTACGGCCACGGTGGCGGCGCCGCCCGTGCAGGTGTTTGCGCCCACCGTGATGGTGGCGGTGTCGAGGGTGGTGTCGGTGGCCGTGTAGCGCACGGTGACGACGCCGGCGCCGCCGCCGGGGATCGACGCAGGCGCGCTCAAGATCTCGAAGGGCGCCGCCACGGTGGGCGAGACCGCGATGGCCACGCTGGTGGGGTTCTGGCACACGAAGGAGCGCACCAGCGCGTCACCCACGATGAGCTCGCCGAAGTCGATGCTCTGTGGTGAGCAGAACAAGCCCGTACAGGTGCCGGGCGCGTTGGCGCGCAGCGACACGAGCTCCGGGTCGACGTCGGAGAGGACCTCGAGCTGGCCGTACATGGCGGCGCCCGCCTGCGCGATGCCGGTGGCCGTGGGCGCGGCGCGCACGGTCACGGTGGTGGCTTGGCCGGGCAGGATCGACGAGGGGATGCTCGGCCCGGCCTGCACGCGGAAGTCGGGATGCGAGCCGGCGCGGATGTTGATGCCGCGCAAGAACAGCTCGACGCCGCCGCAGTTGGCCACCTGCACCGTCTGATCGGCGGTGGCGCCCGTCGCCACTGCGCCGAAGTCGACGTCGAGCGGGGTCACGCTGATGCACGGGGCCTGGCCGGTGCCGGCCAGTGGCACGTCGAGGTGCTGGTCGGGGTTGCCCATGCCCATCTCTTTGTAGGTGAAGTTGACGTTGCCGGCGTAGGCCTGGCTCGCCACGGGGCGGAAGCCGACCAGGAAGGTGACGCTTTCGCCTACGGGCACGAAGGCGCCGAACATGCCGCCGAAGATGGTGTCGAAGGGCGGCGGCAGCGTGTCGCCGAGCTGCGTCATGGGCGGCTCGATGAGCGTGAAGTAGGGCGCGCCGGTGGTCAGATCGAGGTCGGTGACGATGCAGTCCTCCTCGCCGACGTTGGTGAGCACCACCTCGCGCTCGACGGTACGGGCGATGGGCTGCGCGCCCCAGTTGAGGGCGGTGGGGCTCGCCTCCAGGAAGCAGGGCGTCATCTCCACGCTGGTGCCCTGCAGCGGCACCTCCATGTTCGGCTGCGCCGGATCGTCGGTGACCACGTCGAGGAAGCCGCTCTCGGTGCCGGCGACGCTGGTGGGCGCAAAGGTGACGTCGACGGTGCCGGACTGGGCGGGCTGCAGCACCGTGCCCGCCGCCAGGTCCACCAGCACCGATGAGAAGGAGCCGGCCGGCGCGCGCACCGTCGCCGACGTGAAGGTGCAGGGCAGCTCGCCGATGTTCCGGATGATCACCGGCTGCGTCGACGAGCGACCCTCGGCGACGCTGCCGAACTGCACGCTCTCGGGCACTACCTGGACCACGCACGCCGGTGGGCGTCGCGAGCTGCCGACCAGCTCGATGCGGTACTCGGCGGACTGCGTGGCGTCGGTGGCGAGGGTGATGGTGCCGCTGGTGCCGTTGGCGAGCGACCAGCTGTCGACGACGAGCGGGTGGAAGGACACGGGGACGTCGAGCGCGCTCCCGGGCGCCAGGGGCGAGCCGGTAGCGACGCCGCCGGCGACGAAGGGGTCGGGGAAGAGCTCGTCGAGGCTCGCCTGGGTGATGGTAATTGGCCGCGTGCCGCACGAGGTCAGGTGCACCACGTCGTCGGCGGTGCTGCCCACGAACACCTCACCGAAGTCGATGATGCCGCGATCGGCGCACAGCTGGGGCGCGTCGCCTTGGCCCGTGAGCACCGCGCGCAGCACCGGGTTGGCCGCGTCGTCGCTGTGGACCTCCACCACGGTGCACGAGGGCGCGCCGTTGGTGGGCGTGAAGCCGACGGTGATGGTCTGCTCCTTGCCGTTGTCGAGTGAGAAGGTGCGGGGCGCGGTGGCGGGGTCGCTGATCTGAAAGGCCGCCGACGGCGCAGGGCAGAGGTCGAAGTCTGCGGCAGTGACGATGTCGCTCACCTGCAGCGCCTTGGTGCCCACGTTCTTGAGCACCAGGGTGACGGCGGCCGTCTGACCAAGCGTCGTCGGCGCGATGCCCACCTCCAGGTAGGGGAGGGGCGGCGCCTCGTCGTCACCGTGGGTGAGCACCGCCATGGGCGCCGGCAGGCCGCCGAGCAGCTCGTCGCAATTGCATGCAGAGAAGGTGACGAGCGCAATCAACGACGCGAGCGCAGACCGGCGGAAACGCATGGTGTCCTCCTGAAGGCCGGCGCCCGTTTATCTCTCGAAACGCGATCCATGAAGGGCCACCAAGTACATCCTGGAGTCAGATCCGCCGGTATTTGCTATATGATGCAGCGTGTCATTGTTGCGCGGCGCGGCGAGGACCGGGGCGATTTCGGCTGCGTTGCGGTGGTGCGCTGCGTCGTGAAACCATGTTCGACCTCGACACGAACGGCGGGTGCCACCATGCCACAACAGCTCGCCATCACCATGCTCCGCGAGCACGGCGCCACCATCGCGGCGTCGGCCTACGCCCTGGCGTGCCGGCTGCGGAGCGGTATCGCCGCCATCGACGCCGAGGTCGGGCGTCGCTCGATCGCGCTGGTGATGAGCAGCGTGGCCACCTACCTCGAGCGCGGCGATGAGCAGCCCCTCGTCGACTACCTGCACCAGCTCATTCGGCTGCGCCGCGCCGGCGGCTTGAACCCCGTCGACTTCAGCGTGATGTCGCACTGCTACCTGCCGGCCGTCCGCCACTGCTTCGTCACGCGCGCGCCGAGCACCGCCATGGGGCTGGCCGCGTTCGAGCTCGTCGAGTCGGTGGTGCTGCCGCTCCTCGAGCGCCTGTTCCAGGCGGCCTGGTCGGAGACCGTCGCCGACACCACCGAGCCCGACGGCGATCCCACGGAGACCCTGATCGTGCCGGTGGTGGTGCGCGACGTGGCAGCTGGCGCGGTGTCGACGCGGCGCTGAGCGCGCGGCGCGCCGCGGTTCGCGATGGCCCCGCGACGCGGTCAGAGCGTCGCGGCGGTCGATACCCGACACAGAACGGTGCAGGTGGAGCGCGCTGCTTTTCGGGTCGTGCGGCAGCGGCGATCCTAGGTGAGTGGCGGCGCACAACCCGCAGGGAGATCCAACGACCGTGAGCAGGCGCGCGTGGCGACTCGCGCTCCTGTTGGCGGGCTCCGCGCTCGGCGCGTGCACGTGCGCGGCGCCCGTGCAGTCGGGCCTCACGGGTCTCGAGGTGCGGCCGAGCTTCGCGGCCTCGCTCACCGTCGATCAGCTCTCGGTGAGCGGCCTGGTTGATGGTGTCGTCGTCATCGAGCCCGGTCGGGCGCCGAGCGAGCCGCGACCGCTGGTACCGGAGGGCGAGAGCGTCATGGTCCTCGTCGACCGCGCGCTCGGCGGCGCGCTGGTGCGCGTGCGCGTGGACGCGCTTGACGCTGGCGTCGTGGTTGGCACCGGCAGCGCCGAGGTGCGGGTGGTCGCCGACGGTATCGTGTCTGTGGCGGTGCCCATCGGCGCGGCGGTCATCTGCGGGGACGGCGCGGTGGAGCCCGACCTGGAGCAGTGCGACGACGGCAACAGCGCGGCGCGCGACGGCTGCGACAGCACCTGCGCGGTGGAGCCCGGCGCTCGCTGCGCGGGCGAGCCGAGCGTGTGCGGCGTGTGCGGCGACGGCGTCGTGGCGGTACCCGTGGAGGAGTGCGACGACGGAGCCGCCGACGAGCTCGCCGACGGGTGTCGCGCCTGCGCGATCGATCACGGCTTTGACTGTAGCGGTGCTCCGTCGACGTGCGTCACCACCTGCGGCGACGGCGTCCCCGCCGGCGACGAGGAGTGCGACGACGGCAACGTCGACGACGGCGACGGCTGCGCGGCCGACTGCGGGCGTGAGGTCGGGTACGCCTGCGACGGCGAACCCTCCGAGTGCGCGCCCACCTGCGGCGATGGCCTCATCCGTGGCGTCGAGAGCTGCGACGACGGCAACAGCCAGGCCGCGGATGGCTGCTCGGCGATCTGCGCGCTCGAGCCCGGCGCGGTCTGCTTCGGTGAGCCCTCGGTGTGCCGCGGCGTGTGCGGCGATGGCTTCGTGCGCCTGGCGGAGCGCTGTGACGACGAGAACGTCATCGCTGGCGACGGCTGCGACGCCTACTGCCGCGACGAGACCGGCTTCGCCTGCGTGGGCGCGCCCTCGTTGTGCCGCGCCCTGTGTGGCGACGCCTTGGTGCTCCCCGGCGAAGCCTGCGACGACGGCAACGACCGAGGGGGCGACGGCTGCACGCGCACTTGCTTCGTCGAGAACGCCTGGCATTGCAGCGGCAGCCCGAGCCTGTGTGCGCGTTGCGGCAATGGCGTGTTCGAGCTCGGCGAGGCGTGCGACGACGGCAACATCGCGCCGGGCGACGGCTGCGACGGCAGCTGCGCTGGCGAGGCTGGCTGGGCGTGTTGGGGCCAGCCCTCGACCTGCGCCGAGACCTGCGGCGACGGCAACCAAGACCAGGGCGAAGAGTGCGACGACGGCAACCAGGACGATGGCGATGGCTGCGCTCGCTTCTGTTTGGAAGAGATCGGCTGGGACTGCGCGGGCTTCCCCGCGCTCTGTAGCGCGGTGTGTGGCGACGGCTTGGTGCGCACCGGCGAGCAGTGCGACGACGGTGGGCTCGGCGCCGGCGACGGCTGCGACGGCCTGTGCGCCGTGGAGCCCGGCTACACCTGCGACGGCGAGCCCTCGGACTGCTCGGTGTGCGGCGATGGCCTCATCGGCGGCACTGAAGCGTGCGACGACGGCGACCTCGACGGCGCGGTCGACGGCTGCGACGCGCTCTGCCGCATCGACGCGCAATGGGCGTGCGAGGGCGAGCCCTCGTACTGCACCTTCCCTTGCGGCGACGGACAAACCCGCGGCGCCGAGGAGTGCGACGACGCGAACCTGCAAAGCGGCGACGGCTGTTCGGCAGCCTGTGCGCGCGAGCTCGGCTTCTCGTGCGTGGGCCTCGATCCCACGGTGTGCAGCGCCAGCTGTGGCGACGGCCTCGTTGTCGGCGTCGAGCAATGCGACGATCGCAACAGCGACATGGGCGATGGCTGCTCGGCGAGCTGTCAGCAGGAGGCCGGCTTCTCGTGCGCCGGGGCGCCGAGCGTGTGCAGCGCCGAGTGTGGCGACGGGTTGGTGGTGGGCCCGGAGTCGTGCGACGACGGCAACACCATCCCGCAAGACGGCTGCAGCGCCGAGTGCGTCTTGCAGGCGGGCTTCAGCTGCACGCCCGCTCAGCCGTGCGCGCCGGTGTGCGGCGACGGGCTGCTCGTGTCGGGCGAAGCTTGTGACGACGCCGACCACGATAGCGGCGATGGATGCTCGGCGAGCTGTGCCGTGGAGCCCGGCTTCGTGTGCGTCGGCGCGCCCAGCGTGTGCGCGCCCTGCGGCGACGGGCTCGTGAGCGGCGCGGAGAGCTGCGACGACGGCGATACCGCCACGGGCGACGGCTGCTCGGCGCAGTGCCAAGTGGAGGCCGGCTACGCATGCCTGGGCGAGCCCTCGGTGTGCACGGCGGGCTGCGGCAACGCCGTGCTCGACCTCGTCGCCGGCGAAGCGTGCGACGACGGCAACCTCGGCGACGGCGACGGCTGCTCGAGCACGTGCCAAGAGGAGGCCGGGTTCGTCTGCACGGGCGCGCCCACCTCGACCTGCGCAGCCGTGTGCGGCGACGGCACGCACCTCGCCGTGGAGCAATGCGACGACGGCGACACCACCGCCGGCGACGGCTGCGACGGCGCATGCCACAGCGAGCTCGGCTGGGCGTGCAGCGGCTCGCCCTCGACCTGCGCGCCGGTGTGCGGCGACGGCTACCTCCGCGGCGGCGAGGCCTGCGACGACAACAACGGCGCCGACGGCGACGGCTGCTCCAGCGCTTGCGCGCGCGAGGCGGGGTTCGACTGCGCTGGCGAGCCCACCCTCTGCAGCGCCCTGTGCGGCGACGGGCTCGTGGTCGACGCAGAGCCCTGCGATGACGACGACACCAACGCCGGCGACGGCTGCTCCCCCACCTGCGCCATCGAGCCCGGCTGGGGCTGCGCCGGCGCGCCGAGCGTCTGCCAGCGCTGCGGCAACGGCGTGCGCGAGGGCACCGAGGCCTGCGACGACGGCGGCACCACCGGCGGCGACGGCTGCTCCAGCGTGTGCGCCCTCGAGCCCGGCTTCTCCTGCGACGGTGGCAGCCCCACCGTGTGCGTGCCCATTGGCAGCGACTGCGGCAACGGCGTACCCGAGCCGATGGAGGAGTGTGACGACGGCGACACGACCAGCGGCGACGGCTGCGACGACAACTGCCGGGTCACCGGCTGCGGCAATGGGGTGCTCACCGCGACCGAGGAGTGCGACGACGGCAACGCCGCGGCCGGCGACGGCTGCGAGCCAATCACCTGCCGCACCACCGGGTCCTTGTGCGGCAACGGCACTCCAGAGGGCGCTGAGGAGTGTGACGACGGTGACCTCGACGACACCGACGGGTGCCTGACGAGCTGCCGGCATGCGAGCTGCGGCGATGGGGTCGAACGTGATGGCGCCGGAGAGACCTGTGACGACGCCAACCTGATTGGCGGCGACGGCTGCGACCCGAGCTGTGAGGTGGAGGCGGGCTTCGTGTGCCAAGGCGATCACTCGTTTTGCTTTCGTAGCTTTGCCACGCCGCCGCTCCACGGTGTGTCGACGGGCCAGCCGAGCTCGGACCTGGTGGTGA
Organism: Deltaproteobacteria bacterium; assembly: GCA_020850995.1. Taxonomy (GTDB): domain Bacteria; phylum Myxococcota; class UBA727; order UBA727; family VGSZ01; genus JACOUT01. Next base: position 7,662 of record JADZDP010000156.1, on the reverse strand, counting down.
ACTGCGCCGCCGTCGTCGACACCGACAGCGCTACGGCGAACATCTGCGGCCGAGGCGTGTCGCTGCGGCCAATTGCGCCGTATGGCATCGAGCTTGCCGCCATCGACGTCCGGCACCTCACCCTCACCGCCGTCGGATCCCTTTCCTTCGTTGGCACGCGGGGGGCCGTGGTGCTGGCGTACGGGGACGCGGTGGTCGCCGGTGTCATCGACGTTAGTGGAGCAGCGGACGCGCGCGACGGACCCGGCGCTCGCGCCGGCGATTGTGGGACCTCGGCGGGCACCTGCGGCGGCAACAGCGACGGCGGGTGCGCGGGCGGTGGGGCCGGTGGCGCTGGAGGTGCCGGCGGCGCCCCGGGAGGGCCCGCGGGGGGGCTCGCGCAGGCCTTCCCGCCGCAGAATCCGGTCGGCGGCTGCGCCGGTGCCGGTCGAGCCTCGGTGCGCGCGGGCGGCGCCGGCGGCTTTTTGATGGTCGCGGCTGCCGGACAAGTGGACCTGAGCGGAGCGCTCCGCGCGGCCGGTGGACCCGGCGGTGGTGGCGACGCGAGCGACTTCGGCGGCGGCGGCGGCGGCAGCGGCGGCTACATCGTCCTCGACGCGCCGGCCATCAGCTTCGCTCCCACCGCGTTCGTGCTCACCGGCGGTGGCGGCGGCGAATCCGGCGGCGGTGGCGGCGGCCTCGACGGGCACGCGGGTGTGGACGGCGGCGCTGGCGGCACCGGCACCGCCGGCAACGACGGGGGCAGCGGCGGCTCCATGAGCGTCAGCGCCAACGGTGGCAACGGCGGCGGTGGCGGTGGCTTCGGCGGCGGCGGCGGTGGCGGCGGCGCGGGCACGCTCACGTTGCGTGGCGCCACCGGATGCGCCGCCCTGCAAGCCTCGTCGGCTGCGCCGGTGGAATGTCAATGATGAGCGCTCGACTGGCGTCGACCGCTCGCTCACGCGACGCCTCAGCCGCCACGCCGGCGGCCTGATGTGAGACGATGGCCGAGATGACGGACGAGTCCGACACCGTCGGTGTCTCCTCGCGCAACATGGGCGCTGGCGAGATCAGCGGCGCCACCACCGGGAGCGGCGGCCTTGGCGCCGGCTCGGGCACCGGTGACGCCATCGATGAGCCCGTCAAGGTCGGCGACGTCGTGGGCTCCTATCGCGTGCTCGAGCTCCTTGGCACGGGCGGCATGGGACGCGTGTTTCGCGCCGAGCACGTCAAGCTCGGCCGCGCCGTGGCGCTCAAGGTGCTCAGCTCCAAGTACTCGACCAATCGCGAAGCTGTGCGCCGCTTGTTCGGCGAGGCGCGCGTGGTCAATCAGATCCACCACCAGAACCTCATCGAGATCACCGACTTCCTCGAGCCACCCGACGGGGTCTCTTGCTACGTGATGGAGCTGCTGCAGGGCGAGACCGTGCGCGCGGCGATCAAGCGCGGTCCGCTCGCCCCCGATCGCGTCGCCGATATCGGTGCGCAGGTGGCGAGCGCGCTCGCCGCGGTGCACGCCACGGGCATCATCCACCGCGACCTCAAGCCCGAGAACGTCTTCCTCACCACGCGCGGCGTGACCAACGACTTCGTCAAGCTGCTCGACTTTGGCGTGGCCAAGCTGAGCCCCGAAGCGGCCGGCGATCCTCAGCGCCCTCTCGAGGACAGCGCCATGCTCGGCACGCCGCTCTACATGGCCCCCGAGCAGCTCTCGCGGGGCGCGGCCGAGGCCTCCGCCGACATCTACTCGCTCGGCGTCACGCTCTACGAGATGGTCACTGGCACCCGGCCCTTCTCGGCCAGCACCTGGGGCGACATCGTCATCAAGCACGTGCTCGAGGCGCCACCGCCTCTGGCGCGCGAGGGTGTACCGGCGCCGCCCGTCGAGCTCGAGCGCCTCATCCTCGCCTGTCTCTCGAAGGAGCCCGAGGCTCGCCCCACGGCGAGCGCGCTCGCCGATGCGTTGCGTTCCCTGACCACGGCGCTGCGCGACGTGGGCGCGACACCAGCGGCGATCGCCACGCTGGGTCGTCCGATGGCGCCGCTGGTCGGCTTCGCCATCGGCGCCGTGGCGGTGGTCGCCGCCATCGTGGCGTGGCAGCTCGATCGTCCGCCACCGCCACCGCCACCGGCGCAGCCCGCGCCCATCACGCTGCGCTTCGAGTCGACGCCAGCGGGCGCCACGGTCAGCCGCATCGGCGAACAGGCGCCGCTCGGCGTCACGCCGCTCTCGATCACGCTGCCGCCAAGCAGCGACGAGGGCGCTTTCGTGTTCACGCTCGAGGGCAGGCCCACCGTCGTCTCGCGCACCTCGCTCGCGGGGTCCGCGACGCTCAGCGTCATCATCCCAGAGCCGCCCGCCGTGCCAGCGCCCCCAGCGCCACCGCTCGACGTGCGGCCAGCGCCGAAGCCTGGCGCCAAGCCCGGCCCGAAGCCTGGCTCCGATGACACGGTGATCCTCGACCCCTTCGCCGGGTGAGGCGTCTCGTTGCGGTACGAGCCGCGATAGGGAATGGCGGCGCGCCGACCCAGACGTCATCCTCGCGTGGTGCGCCTCGCGTGCCCACGCCTGCTCATCCCCGTGGTGGTCGCGCTGCTCGTGGCGGCGCCCGCACATGCCGGGCCGTCGCTGGCCGCGGCGTCGGCCGAGGAGCTCGCCGCCGCTCGCGCTGCCTTCGCCCGCGGCAGCGAGGCGTTCAAGCGCGGCGCGTTCGGCGACGCGCTCGCCGCCTACGACGAGGCGTATCGCTTGAAGGCGCTGCCCGAGATCTTGTTCAACATCGGGCAGTGCCACTTCCAGCTCGGCGCCTTCGAGCGCGCCACGTTCTTCTACCAGCGCTTCCTCGCCGAGGTCGGCGACAGCCCGAACCGCGAGGTGGCGACGAGGCGCTTGAGCGAGGCGGAGACACGGCTCGCCGAGCAGCACAAGCTCGAGGCCGCGCGGCTCGAGACGGAGCGGCTCGCCGCGGAGGCGGCCGCGCGCGAGCACGCCGCCGCCGAGGCCGACGCGGCCGTGGCGCGCCTGCTCGAAGAGGAGCGCCTCGCGGTCGCGCGTCAGGAGGCCGCACAGGCGGCGACGCGCGCGGCCGAGGCGCAAGCGCGCGTGCAGGCCGAGGAGGCCGAGCGCGACGCCGCGCTGCAGTGGGCCATCTGGGGCGGCGTAGGCGTGGGCGTCGCGGTGATTGCCACCGCCGCCACCGTCACGGCCATCGCGCTGCAACCGGCGGGCGCACCGGTGTTGCCATCCGGCACCCTCGGCACCCTCGATCGCCGCAACGGCTCGTGACTATGCGGGCGAGAGGCTTCGGCCGAGCGCGAGCAGGTCGTCGAGCACGAGGTAGGTCAAGGCCACGGAGCCGAGCCTGAGCGACTGTCCGCTGCGCAGTGGCGTCGGCGCGCCGTCGCCGCGCGTGGCCACGCGTTCGCCCTCGACGAAGGTGCCGTTGTGCGACTGCGCATCGGAGATGCTGGTCGCACCGTTTGGCCCGTCGCGGTGCAGGAAGGCGTGCACCTTCGAGATCGTGGTGTCGACGAGCACGATGTCGTTGTTGGCGGTGCGCCCGAGCGCCATGGTGCGCACGTCGAGCGCCTTCGGGACCAGCCGCGCCACGAAGAGCCCGGTGTCGAGCGTGGGGGCCGAGCCCTCGTCCCAGGTCACCGTGCGCTGCATGGGCACCGGGCGTGCGAGCTCGCCGGAGACGAGCACGAGGAACGCCGTGCCCAAGCGCTCGCCGAGCTCTTCCCGCGACACCGAGGCCGCGAGGTCCCTCACCTGTCTCAGTGGCAGCCATCCCGGGAGCTGGGTGTTCATCCCCTCACGGTAGGCCACCGCACCTTCGGTGATCGCGACGCAACGGCAACGTCTCACCCTGAGGCGTGTGGTGAGCGCTACCACTCACCGCCGAAGGTGACCGTGGTCTGGCCCTTGGCCTCTTGCAGCGCCAGGCCCATCTTGTGGCCGCCGCCCTCGCCCGAGAGGGCCAGCATCACCACGCCGCCGAGGTTGGTCTCGGAGCGTGTGACCGTGAGCCCGGCCTTCTTTAGCTCCGGCTCATAGAAGGCAGCGACGTCCTTGGCCGGCTTGGCGGTGGTGCCCATGACCGCGTAGCTCTTCTTGCCGCCTTTTTCGCTCACGGCGCCTTGCACGACGTTGATGCCGTCCATCATCGGCAGGGGGAAGCCCTCGGGCGCCTTGGCGGTCGCGCCAAACGCGGCGTTGAACGTGGCGCCGTCTGCGCCCGTGCCCGTGATGGTGGCGATGCCCTTGTCTCCCGAGAGGTCGAGCTTGGCCGTACCCTGGTCAGTCTTGACCTCGATGTTGCCGTCCTTGGTGAGCGTGGCCTTGCCGCCCGACGCCGCCGCGATGGCCGCGCCCTCGGCGGACTCCACCGCCTTCTTGCAGCCGACGGCAACGACGAGCGCGAGCAGCACGGGCACGAGCAGCGACAGACGCGACATGAGACCTCCAGGTTGGGCGCCACCCTCGCGTGAACGGCTGCCCGGCCGCAAGGCCCTCAGGCCGCCAAGCCGAACACCACGCGCCACGGCATGCGGTGCAGGTGCGAATAGCTGTCTTGCATCTCCCACACGGGGCCGGCGCCCTCCTTGCCCGCCAGGCGGCGCAGCCGATCGCCGAGCCCCTCGCCCTCGGCGTGGCGCGTGAGGCGGCCCGCCATGCCCGACACGGCGCGCCGACCGGGCACGGGATGGCGCGCCGCGATGCTGCACAGCTCGTCGGCGAAGGCGGCGCTGGTCTGCACGCGCTTGCTCGCGTCGAGCGCCAGGCAGCGCCGCAAGAACCCGCGCCACGCCGCGATGGCGCTGTCGTCGAAGGGGATCAAGGTCGGATCGAGGTACACGTCGGGCTCGGGCAAGAGGCGCTCGCGCAAGCGCTCCCCTCTCCCGATGGGCACCACGTAGGAGCGCTCATCGCCGAACACGGCGGCCTCGAGCACCTGCACCACGAGCTGCGCGAGCGCGAACACGTCGGTGGCCGGGCTCACCTCGCGCGCGATCACCTGCTCGGGCGCGTTCCATCCCTTGGTGCCCGCGGCGCTGATGGTGCCCACGGGGACGTCGAGGGAGTCGTGCGGCAGCGCGCCCTGCGCGGTGAGCAGGATGTTGGCCGGCTTGAGGTCGCCGTGCACCAGCCCCTCCTGGTGCAGCGACGTGAGCGCGCGCGCTACCTCGGCGATGGCAGCCAGCAGGTCCATGCGGCTCAACGACCAACCCACACCATGCGCGTCGCGAATGGCGGCGCGGTACTCGTGGTCGTCGCCGAGCCTGCCCTGGAACTGCGCGTGGTGGATGAGCCCCTCCTCGCGACGGTAGGTGTGGAACATCGCCGAGGGCACGTGGCGCAGATCCTCGAGCAGCAAGGGGCGCCCCTCGCTCACGTCGACGGAGCGCTGATCGCGGCGGCGCACCACCTGCACGGGCCCGTCGTCGAGCGGGATGGCGAGGTGCTGGCGCAAGTCGAGCTGTTGGGTGAGCTCCACGCGCTCAAGCGCGGACTTCAGCACGCCGCACGACGTGCGCGCGGCCAGATCGTCGACGCCACCAGCAAGCGCCGCGCGATCCTCTGGCAGGAGCAGCGGGCTCGCTGCACCGAGCAGGCGGCACAGCAGGGTCTCGCCGAAGAGCGAGGGCACGCTCTGCATCGAGAGGTAGTGCGGCGCCGTGCTGGCGGGCCCTCGGGCCGCGATGCCGAGCGAGCGGCGCTCGAGCTGCATGCGCTTGTTGAGATCGAGCAAGAGCTTCCTCGCCTCCGACGAGAGGTCATTGAGCTCGGCGGCGTGCACCGCGCGGAGCACGGGCTCGACGATGGACGCCGAGCGCCGCACGCGCAGCACCAGCGGGAGACCGTCGGGCGCAGTGCCCACCTGCACACAGGCATCGGGTTGCTCGAGCAGGCGGGCGCGGTCGACGACGCGCAGCGGCTCGTGCACCAACGTGATGGACTGCCAGAGAATCGTGATGTTCGTGTCGGACATGGCACCTCCGCGGCGAGGAAAAGCACGCGGCGTGCCGGGTCAGGAGCGCGCGTGCGAGCGCGGCCGGGCGCGCTGGCGAGACGGTCGCGGGCGCGGCTGCGTGGCAAATTGCCAGTCGGGTAGTCTCGCGAGGCGTGCGCGATCGTCCGACCCGAAAACAGCACCCCGGCGAGCCTCTCGAAGTGGCGGCGCGCGTCGCGCCGAGCGCGCTCCTCATGCACCGGCGCGGGCGTCCCACCGGCGCGCTGCGCCTGTCGAGCGGCACCGTCTACACGCTGGGCCGGAGCGCCGGCGCCGACCTGTGCTTCGACGACGACAACGTCTCTCGGCTGCATGCGCACCTGAAGGAGGACGACGGCGCCTGGGTGCTCACCGATGCGCGCTCGGCCAACGGTACCTACGTGGCCGGCGGGGGCGGTGAGGCGAGCACCGACGACAAACGCGCGCGCTTGTTCGCCGAGGCGCGCCGGCTGTCCCCGGGCGAGCCCTACGTCCTCGGTGTCGGCGACGTGGTGTTCTTGGGCGACAGCCACGCGGCGGTGCAAGCCAGCTCCTGCACACCGGCGCCCGCCCCGGAGACAGAGGGCACCAGCGCCCGCAGCGCGCGCTACGCGCAGGAGCTGGCTCGGGCCGCGCGCGCGCGCGGTCCGGTGCTGCTCCTCGGCGCGTCGGGCACCGGCAAGACCTGGGCGGCCCGACGCATCCACGATGACAGCGGGCGCCAGGGCGCGTTCGTGGCCCTGAACGCCGCGGCCTTGCCGCACGATCCGGCGCAGCTACGCAGCACGCTGCTCGGACACAAGAAGGGGGCCTTCACCGGCGCCACCCACGACCTGCCGGGCGCGTTCCGCGCGGCCGAGGATGGCACCTTGTTCCTCGACGAGGTCGACTCGCTCGCGGAGCCTGCGCAGGCCTTTCTGCTCACCTTGCTCGAACAGTCAGGAGACCTGCTGCCGCTCGGCGGTGCGCCTGGCGACGCGCTCGGACGCCTCGACGTGCGCGTCATCGCCGCGACCAAGGCGCCGCTCGCCGAGACGCCGCTGCGGCGAGACCTGGCCTTTCGCCTCGCCGACGGCGCCATCGTCGAGATCCCGTCGATCCACGAGCGACGGGAGGACATCCCGGCGCTGGTGCGCAGCCTGCTCGACGAGCTGCGCCGCGAGGACGGCGCGGCGGCGCCCTTCGCCGACGACGCGCTCGAAGCGTGCGCGGCCGCCCAGTGGCCCGGCGAGCTGCGCCAGCTGCGCGGCCTGGTGCGCTTGTTGTCGCGCGAGGCGCTCGAAGAGGGCCGCGCCGCCGTGCGCGCCGCCGACATGCGCGCGCGCCTCGAAGCGCAGGCGCGCGCGCTCGGTCGCCCGCGCACCTTGGCGCGCGAGGAGCCAACGCTGCCGACGAAGAAGCCGCGCGCGCTCACCCGTGACGACGTGGTGCACGCGCTCGAGGCCGCGGGGGGAAACCTGCAGCACGCCGCTGCTGCGCTCGGCGTCGCGCGCAACACCCTGGTGGCCAAGATGGACGCCTTCGGCATCGAGCGGCCCGGCAAGCGCTAGAGCTCGTTTCATAACCCCGGACCGAGCGGGCGCGCGCCAAGCTGGCGAGCACAAGGCGCGAGGAGCAGGCCATCCTCGACGGATGGTCGGCCCGCAGCAACGAAGTGATCGCAAGCTTGGCGCGATGCACGCGACGGGAG